>JBELBG010000001.1:0-26830 GCA_042095435.1 Thiotrichaceae bacterium
AGACAAAGAAATTCTTTATGACGATAAAATTGAAAACTTAATCAATTATGTATTTGAAGAAACTGATGAATACTATGACCATATAAAAGATCGCTGTGAAAAGTTAGGCGTAAATAATATTAGGTAACTAAAACGAATTAAAGCGACTGTATATTCATTATTGAAACTCTTGGCTGATAATAAAATGAAACGATAAAAGATATTATTAGCACAATCGTGCTGATGGTTTGGAGTTACGATAACAAACTAGATTCTGTTCCTGACTTTGAATATGTAAAAAATTATAACTACATATATCAAACTAGTGCCACTTACAATGACTTAGATACTGTCTTCAATGAAGAAAAAGATGAACCAGAGCAATCTACAAATAGAATAAACTTAGAAAAAGAATGTTCGAGAATTATTGATGATTATATTTATCATACAGAAGACGTTGACCTAGAAATTGCAAAATATATTGAAAATGGGCAGATTGATACTGAAAGACTAGAAGTGCTTCTATCTCAAATAGATGCTAATTATGAGTCGGGTAATGCAAAAAACATATATAGCGAATATTGGAGCAAACAATATTACTCTCATTTCAATGATAACAAAAATGAGTTTATTAATAATTTTTAGAAAATGTTTAACTCAACAGTTAAATACATAAGTTTACAAGAATTACATCATAGCGTTACAACACTTAGGGCGTTAAGCAGTGGTGACCTTGCTGACAAACTAATTGAAGTCTACATTGAAACCCATAATGCAGAGAAAGAAAGGTTTAACTTGGATGATTATCATTGGAAAGCTGATATAACAGATAAGAAGTTATTAGAAAGATTCTACCAAGTTTACAATGAAACTACTGAATCATTAAAGTTAAAGACAGTCGTTGAAAATATGACGAACACAAAACTAGTTGGAACAAAGAAGAGGAAGAAGTTTTATCGCAAGCTTCTGCAGAGGATTTTTATGAATATTTCAAAAGTATAAATGATGAAAGACTTTATGATTTAATAAAAACTTGTTTAAAATTTTATAGCATAGGAAATACAAAAAGAAATCTCCTATAATGCTCGTAAGGCTTTAAAAAGGCTTTCTGAAGAAAGCTTAATAAATAAAGCTAGACTCCAAAAGATGCTTAATTATTATCCACCAAAAGAATCTTCAGACGAAACCGAGACCTCTTAAAACATTATAAAAACAAGAAACACTAAATAAAAACTTCATCCCTGTAATAATTAAAGGGACAGAGCCCTCCTTTAATCACATCAACTTCATTCCAGTAAAGTAGGGATGTAAAAACATAAACACAACATAAACAACCACACCCGCAACAACAGAAATAACATCTTTCTTCACTGGCACAGGTTCCGGTTTTTGCCATGCGCCTTCTCGTTTGTTTATCACTATCATTTCCAGTATTGCCCAAATACCTAATGTCGCGAATAGCACTATTGATCTGTCTTCACCATTTGCTAATAGATGACCAAGACTCCAGATTACTAGTCCGGTTAGTTGTGGGTGTCTTAAAACACGTTTGATATTTGTTTTACTTTTTGCTGCAGAAAACAGAATGAATGTAATTAGTGCTAACAGGAAGTTTACGTGTTTTGTCCATGCTTCCGGATAGTAGATGTATTGTGGTTCGATACCGCGCCAGCCGAGCACGATCAAGACAACAGAGGCAATAATCGTTAAGGCAAACATGTCTTTGTATGGCTTGAGGCCAATCTTTTCGATTATGCTTGCGCGCAGGTTTTTACAAATACCGGGGAACAGATGAATTACAACCCACAGTGTTAATCCAGTGATTAATAGCTGCATAGACTTTCCTCCGCTATATGGATATTAAATCATCTCAATTTTATTACATATTGCCAATGACAATTTATATTTTCATGATTGTTTAATTCAGCTGAGATAAAATGAGGCGTATATCTTCTATGTAAACCTGCATTAAATTATGACCTATGATGATATTTTAAATTTCTGGTTTAAAGAAACCGACGAAAGCGCCTGGTGGGAAAAAGATGACGCTTTTGACCAACTGATTATTGATCGCTTTTCTTATATTCATCAGAAAGCCGCACAAGGTGAATTATTTGAATTGCGATTAACAGCAAAAGGTTCTTTGGCGGAAGTGATTATTCTGGATCAATTTTCCAGAAATATCTTTCGCGATACCGCACGGGCTTTTGCTTATGACGGTATGGCATTAATTCTGTCACAAGAAGCGATTACGGCTGAGTTCGATCGTGAACTTTCACCTATTGAAAATAGTTTTCTATTCATGCCGTTTATGCACAGTGAGTCAACAACAATGCATGAACTAGCTGTCGCGCTTTATAGCAAGAACGGCATTCAAAGCAATCTTGATTTTGAATTAAGACACAAGGCGATTATTGATCGCTTTGGCCGATATCCGCACCGAAATGACATGCTTGGCAGAGACTCAACCGCTGAAGAAATTACCTTTCTAAATGAACCTGATTCGTCTTTTTAATTTATAATGGGCGGAGGTTTTGCTTTCAATAGAACCAAGCTTCATATTAATGCTCTATTGAGACACTTGTAACATTTTAGTAGTTATTACACATATACAACCATGATGAGGATAAACTGATGATTAAGCTTTATGGATTTAAACCTTCGTTTCCGGTAAACCGCGTTAGGCTGTGTCTGAACGCGATGGGGGTCGAATATGAACACATCCCCGTTAACCCACTAGCTGGCGAAACCCAAACGGAAGAATATTTAAAAATGTCTCCTTCTGGCAAAGTTCCCGCGCTAGATGATGATGGATTTACTGTTTTTGAGAGTAATACCATTATGAGATATCTTTGCCGAAAATATAAGTCAGACTTTTATCCAGATGATATTGCTGCTCAAGCGAAAGTTGATGAATGGCTCGATTTCATCGCGATACATTTAAGCAACGGTATTTTGAAAGCTTTATTTAATAAGGTTGTAGCAGGCATGATTGATGTACCGGTTGATGAACAGTCATTAGCTGATGGTTATAGTTTTATTGAACGTTTTCTTGGCGTTATTGATCAGCAACTGGGCTCATCAACTTATCTTGCCGGCGATTCATTATCGATAGCGGACTTTTGTTTACTTGCGACAATTGATCCAGCAGAAGTATTAGAAGTTGATATGAATAACTACCCAAACGTCAAAGCCTGGCGCGATAAGTTAATGCAGGAATCGTTTTATAAGAAAATGCATAACACTTACGCAGAAACGTTTGAGTCTCTATAAAGCAGAGTTAGGTTAGCGTACCGGAGTAATTTTAGATATTACTTTTCAAGAATTACTCCGGTATTCATATTATTTATTTAGCTTGGTTATCTTCGAGCCTTCAAGCGTTAAGTTATACATTAGCCCTTTATTACTAAAGACAAAGCCAACAATCGGATCATCATAGTTAATACTATTAATATCTTTCGCAGCACCGAGTTCGATCAGTGCAACCGAACCATCAACACCGGCTTCCCAGCCATCACTTTTTAGAAATTTATTTAACGCATCTTTTTTAAGAAAAACCATCACTACGGTTTTGTATTGTGCGCCAAGCTGAAAACCGATAGATGCTGCTGCTGTACTGTAATAATCTACCGTTTTACCTTTGTTTAATAACGCACCTTCACCATATTCACCACCAATAACAAAACCGGCTTTAACAATATCAGGGAAAACGAGAACGGCTTCGGCTTTAGCTAAAAACTTATCAGCACCGGGGACTTTTACTTTAAACCGTTTTATCGCCGCTTCGACTTCAATATCTATCTCTACTGAAGAAGCAGCTTGAGCGGAATTGAGGGAAAAGAAACTAAAAACCAGTAATATCAGGACATTTGTTAGGCTTATACGCAGTTTATTCATATCATGTACTCCCTCTTTGAGAATGAGCTTTAATCTATACAGGTATTAATATTATATAAAGATTATACGGGCATTAACGAATATTTTATAAAGCTGTGATGCAGCCGAGCTTTTTATTAATCGAATAGCGGAACTCTACCAACATAACCCTCCAGACGCCTTAATTCTTCATCAGTATGATCAATGACTTTCATTACATCCATACCCATAAAAGACGAACCGTCAAAATGTAACATATGGGCATCGTGATAATTGGCTTCAAATTCGTATTTAATACCTTTAGCTCTTAATTCAGTTTTTCCATAACAATTACAATAATAAGTATCTTTCGGCATTACATTAAGAAAGCACGCTGTGCCTCTTATTCCGATTGTAGCTGTTGTCATTATGATTTTTCTTTCCCGTCCCTTTTCAAAGACACTTAATAGCTTGCCTGTTAACAAGCGCAAAACGTTTATAACGATGGCGTCTTTATCTCCGATTCTCACTGAAGTTTTTTCTTTCAATAAAAAAGCATCTCCATCAATACTAAAACTAATTAAACCATTTTGACCGGTAGTGACTAAATCACCGGCTTTAATTGTCATGTCTTTTGTTGCCAATTTTTTATTAATAAACACCTTCCCAGAAAACTCGTGGATATTGGCTGCATGCGCCAGACCAGGTATAAGCAAACCACAACCTAAAGCAGTGCCAGCCTGAATAAATTGTCTGCGGGAAATTTTTGTTGAATTCATTATGTGCCCTGAGTATATATTTTTTAGGATATTCAAATAAACCTTTGGTTCTATCTGCTATCACCTTATTTTACAGCTTTTTAAGAAGATGCGTTATTATAAACGCTATGACACTGGACTCCTCCTGGAAAAGCTTGTTCAAGCCTGGCGACGCAACAGAATATTTTAATATTTTTGATCCTTTAGCTATTCAAATTAAGACAGATAGCTTTAACCTATCTAATGCATGGTGGCTAGCAGAAGTATCTCGATTAATTTACCACCCTAATTTTTTTGACGATAAGAATATACGTTTTGGTGCGCTACGTTTAGAACATCTGGCTTATATTGAAAACAAGCAAACGTCTACCCATGTCGCTTTATTGAAAGCAAGTCAAAACCCCGATTGTCTTATTATTGTTTTTCGAGGCTCTGATGAAATTGATGATTGGGGAGTTAATGCTCAGATTAAGCAAAGCGACTTTAATAATAAAGGCAAGGTTCATAGCGGTTTTAAAAAAGCATATTTAAGTATAAGAGAAGAATTATTATCTGAGCTAACAAAGAATTCTTTGCCGCTGTTTATAACAGGGCATAGCCTTGGTGCAGCGTTAGCTGTATTAGCAACTTCAGAGATATATGAAAATAGTTGTTTTGATTCATGTTATACCTTTGGGTCTCCCAGGATAGGCGATCCAGAATTTATAAAATCATTAAATACTAATTCTATCTACCGTATTGTAAATAACAGTGATGTCGTCACTACGGTGCCGATCGATTTCGCGACAATAATATATAACCATGCTGGTTCTGCTTATCTGCTTGATAATAAAGGTGTACTGCATGAAGAAATGAATGAAGATGACGTATACGCTTATCAAAAAAGTCGTCTGCAAGGCTTAAAAGATTACGCCCTAGCTAAAGTTTTTAATTATAAATTAAACACTATTAAAGATGATCTGCCTTCTTTTCTGGTAGATCATTCACCGATTAACTATTCTTTAACTATAAAACAATTATTAAAGCGATAAACAGCTTCTATTTTTAACATGAGTGAAGCTCATATCTTATTAAGCAATAAATTAGGTGGATATGCAGGATATTAAGGTTTGGGGCTTTTTGGCCGGATTGGGCATGTTTCTGCTTGGCATGTATATGCTCGAGCAGGGCCTGCGTGGAATCGGTTCGAAGTCAATGCGCACCTTCCTTCGCAATCAGACAAAATCGCCTATCAGAGGCGTTTTCACCGGCACTGTTGTAACAACATTTCTACAAAGCAGTTCTCTGGTTGGGCTTATCGTATTAGCTTTTGTAGGCGCCGGGATACTCGAACTTAGAAATGCAATTGGCATAATTATCGGTAGTAACCTTGGTACAACTTTTACAGGCTGGATGGTCACGATAATCGGGTTCAAGCTCGACCTTATTAGCTATGCACAACCCATGCTCACAGTCGGGGCTTTAGGTACTGTGTTTTTAAAACAGAACAAACACCCTTATTTCTATAGCAATATGATACTTGGTTTGGGTTTGTTATTACTCGGCCTGACCGAAATGAAAGACAGCTTTGCCTTACTAACTGAAACCGTCGATGTTTCATTTTTTCATGGACATAATCTATTTTTCTATTTTATTGCTGGTGCAATATTTACTGCCGTTATTCAATCTAGCTCGGTTGCCATGTTAATTGTTCTTAGCGCCATGCACAGTGGAATTTTTACTTTACAGGAAGCCGCTCCTATTGTTATCGGCGCAGATCTTGGAACGACCAGCACCGTTTTATTGGGCGCGCTTAAAGGCTCAAAAGAAAAAAGGCGTGTTGCTTTGTCTCATTTTTTCTTCAATGTATTCACTGATTTAATTGCCTTGTTAATTTTGCCTGTCATTCTTTATTTTATAATCAATATTTTAAAGATGCAGGATCCTTTGCTTTCAGTCGTTATGTTTCACTCTATTTTTAATGTTATTGGCATTTGCTTGTTCGTTCCTTTTATAGATCACTTCATACGTTTTCTGAACTGGGTTTTACCCGATGATAAAACTGAAACAATTGAATCATGTCCTTATGTAAAAAAGGTTTCTGCACAAGTTACCGACGCAGCTATTGAGGCAGTAAGAAAGGAATTATTCTCAATGGCGCAACAGGCTATAAAACTAAACATTCGTTGTTTCAAGATAAAAAAGAAAAATATTTTCCCTGAAAGCATACTAGAGAGCAGTCACAAACATAGTAACTATGACGATGCATATGCTTTCTTGAAAAGGACGGAAGGAGAGATACTGGGCTATACATTTATAGTGCAATCAAATAGCGAGGATATAGATGATCAAAGTGAACTCACTCAGCTTAACCATGCTGTTCGAAATGTAAACTATGCTTCGAAATTTATTAAAGACATACGACACAACCTGATTAATTTTCGACATTCAGAGTCAACAGTCATAAAAAATCTTTATGATCAATATAAAAAAGAAGTCACTCATATTTATCGAAAACTATTTACATTGTTTATGAATACTAACCCTGAGCTTGCCCTTGAGAATTATCTCGATCTAAAATCATATATAAGGCAAAGCTACGAAGGCTTTATTCAAAATATATATTCAACTTCCGGAGAGGATCGAATAGATGACATGGACACCTCAAGCTTGCTCAATGTAAACAGGGCATTTTATCTTTCTAATGTTGCTTTAATAGAGTCAGCAAGAGTCTATTTAAATCTTGAGGAAACACCAGATACCATCGAAATAAAGCCTATAATTACAAAGCATGAGAAGCAATAAAGAATTATTACTTGAAGAATCTGCAATAAAACGTATTGATTTATTGCGCAAACATCTTGACGATAATAAGTCAGACGAAGAGTATATCCATCGCATTCGTGTTGATATTAAATATTTACGTGCATGGTTAAGACTCACAAGAATTAAAAACGACTCGATTAACTGGCAAGAGATGGGCAGAAGTCTCTCCGACCAATCAAAATACCTGGGGCAGGTCCGTGACCGTCAGGCAATACAAAAAACAATAAACTCTCTGAGTAAAGTTGCAAATTCAAAAAATGAAAAAAGCATACTTAAACAGGTCAAAAATAAAATAGCAGAAAAACCGGATCCTGAAATAAATCTTGAATTAGCAAAACAGGAAATTATTCGTTTAATCGATATTTTTGATAAAAATTTTGTTGATGTCGACTCAATTAATTTCATTCATGAAAAGTTACAACTTTCTTTTAATAAAGTTAAAAAATTTGGCAATATTGTTTTCTCTAACCGAGAAGCCGAGGAAGAAATACACAAATTCAGAAAATGGGTTAAACACCTATACTATCAAATAAAATATATAGGCGGGATATTCTCAGCCAAGGACATGAAAGAATTAAACAAACTTGGCAAAGATCTTGGTGAAGCTCATGATCTTTTTGTACTAAAAGATTTAATACCAGAGCTTGTTGAGAAAGGTGATTTAAATACTTTAGTGAATCTTATAAATAAAGAAATTGATCAAATTGTAGTCATATCTAACAAGCGATTTAAAAAACTTAAAAAATTGTCATGAGACAGAATTATTAATTCTTTTTGTTATTCGCAATATCCCAATCGAAAATATATTCTGAGGTTACTTCTTCCTCTCCAGCAATCTGTGGCGCAAAGTATTCGCACTTTATTCGATCAAACAGAAGAACTATTTTCTCTTTAAAAAATCATCACTGTTCTCACCTCCAGTCACGATTGATTTAATCAAGACACCTTCCATTCGTAAGTTCAGGCATTTTGGTTTATCACTTTTTTTGTAGATACTGGCGCAACTTTTAATTCAGCAAAATCTATTGTTTTACCTTCTGCAAAGAGGGTCATTATTTTTGTACTATCCGTACTGACAAGCTTTGACATGGAAATCTCACGAAATGAAGTCATGTCCTTGTCACTGACAACTGAAGAGCTTCTGTTGCTTACCATTCCCCAACCATAGGAAATGACATCTGACCAACCTTTATAACTATAGTTTTTAGTCCCGCCGGTTACGCCATCCAACTTTAAATACATATCAACTGCCACGAAACTCTCCTTAACTGGAATAATGTCCCAGCAAATTACTGCAAAATGCAACAAACCATTTAAACACTATTCCTGTGTTTTACTAAGCTATATTTGAATAAAGAGAGAAAGTATTTAGTTTTTAAGCTTATAACCCGTTTTATACATCCAGCAGACAGTAGTTAGGCAAACAAACATAAAAAACAAAATCATGCCCAGACTAAGAAAAACATTAACATCTGCTACGCCATAAAAACTCCATCGAAAGCCACTTATTAAATAGACCACTGGGTTTAACAAGGTAATCTTTTGCCACGCTTCTGGCAGCATATTAATCGAATAAAAACTACCGCCTAGAAAAGTTAACGGCGTAACAATCATCATAGGCACAACCTGTAACTTTTCAAAACTGTCTGCCCAAAGACCAAGAATAAAACCAAAAAGGCTAAAGGTTAGCGCGGTTAATATTAGAAAGCCGAGCATATAAAATGGGTGCTGAACTTCATAATCTACAAACAACCTTGCTGTAATTAAAATTAACAAACCTACCGCAATGGATTTACTAGCAGCAGCGCCAACATAACCAATTATTACTTCCGCATAAGAAACAGGTGCAGATAAAACTTCATAAATAGTGCCAGTAAATTTTGGCATATAGATACTAAAAGAAGCATTGGAAATACTTTCATTAAGTAATGACAACATAATTAGTCCGGGAATAATGAATGCGGCGTAGCTGACTCCTTCGATATCACCCATGCGCGTTCCTATCGCCGCACCAAAAACAACGAAATAAAGTGATGTCGATAAAACAGGCGAAGCTATACTTTGCATCAAGGTACGAAGTGTACGCATCATCTCGAACTTGTAGATAGCTTTGATGGCGTTGAAATTCATTCTTTTTTTACTAGGCTAACAAAAATTTCTTCGAGAGAGCTTTCTTTTGTATTTAAATCTTTAAACTCAATATTGCTTTCGCTTAGCTTTTTTAAAAGCTTAACAATGCCCGTCTCTTCTTTTTGAGCATCGAAGGTACAAAGTAACTCATGACCATTCGCCGTTATTTCAATTTCGTATTCATTTAACTCTGCTGGAAGAGTCTCTAATTTGTGTTGCAAATGTAGCGTCAATTGTTTTTTACCCAGCTTTTTCATGAGCGCTTTCTTTTCTTCAACGACGATAATTTCGCCTTTATTGATAACGCCAATACGGTCGGCAATTTCTTCTGCTTCTTCAATATAGTGCGTTGTTAAAAAAATCGTTACGCCCTCCTTACGCAAGCCGTCTACCATTTCCCACATATCTTGTCGCAGCTCAACATCAACGCCCGCAGTAGGCTCATCAAGAAATAATATTGTGGGCTCATGTGATAGCGCTTTTGCGATCATAAGTCGTCGCTTCATACCACCGGACAAGGTCATAATCTTTGAGTCTTTTTTGTCCCATAAAGAAAGTTTTCGTAAAACTTCTTCGGCATAGGAATGATTTGTTGGCTTGCCAAATATACCTCGACTGAAATTTACCGTGTTCCAGACGTTTTCAAACACATCGGTTGCGAGTTCTTGTGGAACGAGACCTATTTTTCCTCGTATTTCTCGATAAGCAGAAGTGATATTTTGACCTTCCGCCAGTATTTCTCCGGAAGAAGGCTTTACGAGACCACAAATAGCACTGATTAAAGTTGTCTTGCCTGCTCCATTCGGACCTAAAAGCGCAAAAATTTCACCCTTTTTAATTTCGAGATTAATATTTTTAAGTGCTTGAAAGCCTGACTTATAGGTTTTGTTCAGTTCTTTTATTGAAATAACGGACTGCATTTATTCCCTGCATGATATGGAAATAGCATTCATCATAAAAAGCTATAAAGCGAATGTCGAATTAAATTCTTACGAAGTTTTTAATAAATAAGACAGGGCTATTCTTATTTTGAATGTATGAGATCGTTAACTTCCTTTAGTCGCTTATCACGGCCGCACCCGTATCTATAGTATTTATAACGTATAGGGTTCTTTTGATAATAGTTCTGATGATATTCTTCAGCGGAATAGAATTTTTTCTCTGGCAGAATTTCCGTAACAATCGTGGCTTTGTCTTTCAACTTTTCCTGCAGCGCCTGTTTACTTTCCTTTGCTAATTTAATTTCATTTTCATCATTAGAAAATATAGCCGCCCGGTATTGCGGGCCTTTATCACAGAACTGCCCATACGCATCAAAAGGATCGATGTTTTTCCAGAATATGTCCAACAAAGTTTTATAATTAACTTTACTGGCATCATATTCAATCAACAATGCTTCATAATGGCCTGTCGTTCCTGCTGAGGTTGATTTATAGGTTGGGTTTTCAGTATGACCGCCTGTATAGCCTGAAATCGTGCTTTTTACACCTTCGATTTCATCGTATGGCTTTTCCATACACCAGAAACAGCCGCCTGCAAAGATAGCTGTTTTCGTTTCTGCTAACACATTTATTTGTATGCTGCATAATATTACGGCGAGTAATAACCGAGACATGCTTATCCCCTTAAGTCAGGTAGTGGTTTATTTTCCGGAACAAACTTTATTGCTAAACCATTATTACAATAACGTAAGCCTGTCGGCTCGGGCCCATCGTCAAAAACATGTCCCTGGTGGCCGCCACAACGTATGCAATGGTATTCTGTTCTTGGAAAAATTAATTTTAGGTCCAGTTTTGTATCAACACGGCCTTCGATAGGACGAAAAAAACTTGGCCAACCCGTACCGCTATCATATTTTGTTTCTGACTCAAATAAAGGTAAAAAACAGGCTGCACATATAAAAGTACCTTTTTCCTTAACATGGTTTAAAGGACTCGAACCGGCAGGCTCGGTACCATCTTCAAACAGTATATTAAACTCCTGTTTCGAGACAAGATTACGCCATTCTTTTTCTGGTTTTTCTAATCGAGCTAAATTCAAACTTCTATTTACAGGGTGAGCTATAGCACCTGGCCCTACCGTGAATAATGCAGCTGAAAGCCCGGCTGCGCGATATAAAAACTGTCTGCGTTCCATATGATTTCTCCTGTGATATTTTACCGACCACAGAACAGAAATTAGGTTCCAGTTTTATTAAATAACGCTGGCTATCAACGGGATATAATGGTCAACCAGAAGGAAAGCAAACACAAACATTAAGTAGATTAATGAATATGAAAACGTTTGCATTGCGAGGCGATCTGCATGGTCATATTGCATACGGATAGCATAGTAGAGAAAACCTATCCCTAATATCACCGCGCCGACCAGATAGAACATACCGGACATGCCAACGAGATAGGGCAGCAAAGATACCAATACCATTAAAATGGTATAGAGCAAGATATGTAAGCGGGTAAATTCTACGCCATGAGTAACCGGTAACATCGGCATATCTACCTTGGCATAATCTTCACGACGATAAATAGCTAACGCCCAAAAATGCGGTGGCGTCCAGGCAAAAATAATGAGGAATAATAATAAGGAATTCGGGTCAAGCGTCCCTGTAACAGCGGTCCAGCCTAATACAGGAGGTGCTGCACCTGCCGCGCCACCAATAACAATATTCTGTGGCGTCGCACGTTTTAAATACATCGTATAAATAAAGGCGTAACCAATTAGAGAAGCTGCGGTCAGGCCTGCAGTTAACGGGTTCACCAGAAAGGCGAGA
The DNA here is from genome assembly GCA_042095435.1 of Thiotrichaceae bacterium. GTDB lineage: Bacteria > Pseudomonadota > Gammaproteobacteria > Eutrophobiales > Eutrophobiaceae > UBA7359. Next base: position 12,298 of record JBELBG010000001.1, read on the forward strand.
ATACCCATCGAAATCGTGCCTAAAAACCAGGCAAAAATAATGGCATTAAGCGCACTAACCTTACCTTCCGGCAATGGTCTTTTTTTGGTTCGCGCCATAACCGTATCAATTTTATGATCGACCACATGATTAATAGCTGCCGCAGAAGCCGCAGCCATCCCGATACCAATAGTGCCAAAAATTAAAATATCCCACGGCACCATAGCAGGCGTTGCTAAAAACATACCGACAATGGCCGTGAAGACAATAAGCGACACAACTTTGGGCTTACAAAGCTCAAGATAATCCTGCCAAGCTAGAGTTGATGCGTCATTTGCTGTTTGATCTTTCATTGTGACTTTAAATTTAACTTTTGTTATCTGTTTTCCGGCAAACTGTGGTGTAAGAGGCTCATCAAGGACAGTAATAGTAACGCAGCAACCCCATTGTGCGCTACCGCAACTGGCAGCGGCAGAGAAAACTTAACATTTGCTATGCCCAGAGAAACCTGAATTATTAATAAAATCAGCGTGAAAATACCCGTTACTTTTAACTGCGATAGTCCGGAACGAATGGCCTGTATCGCAACGTAAAATAGAGAGAAAAACGCTATAACCGCACCTATTCGATGCACCATATGAATCGCTGTGCGAGCAGGACCAAGTAAAACGCCACCTTCGTAATCAACACCTAGGCCTCGCCAAAGAATAAAGCCTTCATTGAAATCCATATTCGGCCACCAGACACCCTGACAGGTTGGAAAATCCGGGCAGGCAAGCGCAGCATAGTTTGAGCTCGTCCAGCCGCCTAATGAGATTTGCAAACTCAATACTATGATTGCGAAGACGGATAATGAAAATAATGGTTTATACCCTGCGCTTACAAAAATACCTTGCTGAGATTGCTGACGCAAAACCAACCAGGCCAGCAAACAAAGTATTGTCAGACCGCCTATAAGGTGCGACATCACGATTACTGGTTTAAGTAATAAAGTTACTGTCCACATGCCCAGCATTCCCTGAAAAACCACTAACACTAAAAGCACGGAAGTAAAGGTTCGCAAATTAGACAGAGATGATTTAAACCAGCTCATGAATGCCATAACTAAAATTAAAAAACCTAAGGTGCTGGCAGCATATCTATGAATCATTTCTTTCCAGGCTTTAGCATGCTCTAACGGCCTTACTTCTAGGTACTCATTATCTGCCTCAATCTGATCCGGCACGAGTATGCTGCCGTAACAGCCCGGCCAATCCGGGCAGCCTAAACCCGCATCTGATAACCGCACATAAGCGCCAAGCACAATTACAAACAGAGCCAATAAAGTTGAAGCTCGAGCAATATTTAAAATGACTTTATTACTTTGCACCTTTGTTTAACCTATGCGCGAACCACGCAACAACTTTTTAAGATCTTTATAGATATCGCCCGGGTTCGTTCCCGGTTTATAATTCATCATCAAGTTGCCAACTGGATCGACAATATAAATTCTATTTGCGTCTAATGGTTTTTCTGAACCTGTTAATTTAAATTTATTAACTACCTGTTCAACATTAATAGTTTCATTGTTTATTAATTGTTGGCCGGCATAGTCGCTCAACTTTCCTTTTAGTGTTTCATCAGGCTCTGTCGTTAATAACAAAACGCGCTGAACCCGTAATGAATGTTTATCCATACGTGCGTGAATTTGTCGAATAAGATAGACGTTTTCCATACAAGTTTCATCACAACTATTAGCAATATAAACTAAAGACCATTTATTAAATAAACTGTCTTTGCGTTCTTCATCAAACGGGTCAATCAAGGCCAGATCGCCAAGCTGCCTGGGTGGCTGTATTAGCTCGCCACGATTTGATGTGCCACGCATTTCCAAATAGTCCGTGTGGTTAAAAACGAACCACGATAAAAGCAATGGACTAGCAAAAAATAACCCGAGCATAATCAAGGTTATTTGATTTTTCTTTTTTACTTCTTCATTCATATAACTAAATCTTTTTCTTCAATTTTTTTAATATTCAAAATCAAGTAAATAATGACCAACACTGCCGCAAAAGAAAACCATTGGAAAGCATAACCATAATGCGTATTTTCTCCAGAGCCCGGCAACTGCCACTTCCGAATATACCCATGATCAGACTGCGGCTCTAATCTGATTATAAATGGCATTAAATCCAGTTGCGTTAATTCACTTAATTCATCTATATCTATACGTTGAACCCTATGAGTTTTTTCATTAACTTTTTCAGGCGGCAAATCTTTAAGCAAAACCCCTGTTTTGGGTTTTTCTTTTGCAACACCTTCTATTTCTACAATTCCGTCAGTCAATACATAGTCTGGACTGACTGACCGATCTAAATTAGCTACTATCCAGCCTCGGTTGACCAATACGGCCTTATTACTATTAGCTAACTGAAAAGGCGTATAAACAAAATAACCTGCTTTGGTGTCGTGTACCTGATTATCTAATAGAATTTGATAATGCTCTAAAAACTCGCCCCGTGCATTTACATGTCGCCAAATCAGCTCTTTTTTACCTAAATTATTATTAATATCCAGATCAAGCTTTAACGACTGTGCTGATTGTCTGTTTTTAAAATCAGAATATAAATTTCTTTTATATTCCGCCCGGTCTAGTTGCCAAAAACCCAAAGAAATAAACAAACCTAAAAAGATCAATGTCAAAAAACTGGTTATGAACTTTGGACAAAAACACCGATTTCCAATAATTAACTTCATTAATGCATGTGTTGCTGGTTATACTTCTTGAACGAAAGATTACTTATAAATGTTTATGGCAACAATAATTTTCAAAATATACATTGCAGTTTTATTTTTAGCGATAGGGTTTTCACTCATTGCCGGCGCCTTTTTCTTAGTTAAAGATGATTCGCAATCCAAACGGCTTGCTACTTCTCTTACAGTTAGAATAACTCTATCCGTTATCCTATTTATTTCTCTTATTGTTGGCTTTAGGCTTGGCTGGATTCAGCCACATACTCCAGGCTTCTAAACAACTTTTATATTGCCAAATAAAAAGAAGGCGCTTCATTAGCAGCGCCTTCCATGTATGCTGATTCGTTATCTATCTATATCCAGTAAACAAAGATATACAAACCTAACCAGACCACATCAACAAAGTGCCAATACCAAGCAACACCTTCAAAAGCAAAATGGTCTTTAGAAGAAAAATGGCCTAACAGACAACGAATTAGAATGACTAACAACATCGTTGCACCCATAGTTACATGGAAACCGTGGAAGCCAGTTAACATGAAGAAAGTCGAACCGTAGACACCTGACTTCATCGTTAAATCAAGATCACTATATGCATGCGCATACTCATAGGCTTGATAATAAAGGAAGATGGCGCCTAATAAGATTGTTGCAGCTAACCACCAACATAATGGTTTGCGATGATCTTTCTTTAGCGCATGATGCGCAAATGTAAGCGTTACACCACTGGCTAAGAGAAGCATGGTATTTAATAAAGGAATATCAAATGCCGGAATGACTTCTTTGATAGCAACAAACTGCGACTCAACACCTTCTAATGTCATATCGGGTGTTGTCAATAATGGCCATGTCGCCTGAAAGTCTGGCCACAAGAAATGATGTGTAACAAACCCGGAACCTTCACCACCTAACCATGGCACTGACAGTACCCTGATGTAGTAAAGTGCTCCGAAAAAAGCGGCAAAGAACATTACTTCAGAGAAGATAAACCAGCTCATGCCCCAGCGAAAACTAATATCTACCTGCTTATTGTAGCTGCCGCTCCTGCTTTCTTTAATAACATCCGCGAACCAGCCACAAAACATATAGACAATTGCAGCCACACCTAGGCCTAACATAAATGTTCCAAAACCCGATCCATTTAGCATCACAGCTGCGCCGATAAATGTAAGAAATATAGACAAAGTACCAACAATCGGCCAACGACTTGGATCCGGGATAAAGTATGTGTCAGGTGAGTTAGACATAACGATTCCTCTTAAATATTTATTTTTTTTAACTATTAATTCTTGTTTCTTTTATTTCAGTTCTAGCAACTTCTTCCGCCAACTGAAAAAACTTATAGGACAGAGTCATAACTAATATATCGCCTGGTAACTCTGAGCCGACAATAAATCGCACGACCATTTCTTTACTTTCACCAGCTTCAAGAAGCTGTTCCGTAAAACAAAAACACTCTGTTTTATCAAAATATTTGGCAGCTATCTCCGGCGCTACACTCGGTATGGCTCTACCCGTAACCGGTTTATCAGATTTATTTTCAACAATAAATATGGCCTCGGATATTTCACCAGGGTGCACCTTCATTCTGAATTCCTTCGCTTTGAACTGCCACGGCAAAGATGCATCCACATTCGTATCAAACTCAACGGTCACTAATCGGCTTTCATCTACTTCATCAGCTTCAGCCTCAGCCTGACTTATCGTGCCAGTTGTACCACCAATACCGGTTACTTCACATGCTAGCTCGTAAAGAGGAACCAACACATAACCAAAACCAAACATCGCTACAGCAAATAACGCCAGTTTCTTAGCTGTTTTTATCGCTTCAGTAATCATTTGTACTACATAAACTTAATAAAAACAGCGGCGTAGAAGGCGATTGCGATCAAACCTAAAATAATGGCCAGCCGCATATTCTTTGCTGCTATATCCTTTTGCTCCGGCGTTTTGTCACTTTGATTCATCACTAAAATAATTTAAGAATGCGCATTCGCATCTGTTATCTTTGGTGGCGTTGTAAAACTGTGGAACGGAGGAGGAGATGGCAAAGTAAACTCTAAACCATGAGCTCCTTCCCAAACCTGATCCGTTGCTTTTTCACCTATTCCACGTGCACACTTGATAACAACCCAAACCATAATTAGTTGACTTAAACCAAAGACAAAGCCACCTATACTAATAATTGCATTCCAATCTGCAAACTGGGTACCGTAATCAGGGATACGTCTTGGCATACCGGCAAGACCAATAAAGTGCATTGGGAAAAACAAGACATTCACAGAAATCGTTGATATCCAGAAGTGTAACTTACCTAGTTTTTCGTCATACATAACACCGGTCCATTTCGGCAACCAGTAATACACACCAGAAATAATGCCGTAGATAATGCCGGGGACAATGACGTAATGAAAATGCGCTACGATGAAGTAGGTATCATGGTATTGGAAATCTACTGGCGTAATACCCATCATCAAACCGGAGAAACCACCAATTGAAAACATGAATAGCGTACCTATCGCAAATAACATAGGAGTTTCAAATGTCATCGCACCTTTCCACATGGTCGCGGTCCAGTTAAAGATTTTAACACCCGTTGGCACAGCAATCGCCATAGTGGCATACATAAAGAACAACTCACCAGTCAACGGCATACCAACAGTAAACATATGGTGCGCCCAGACAAAGAACGACAAGAACGCAATCGATGCCGTTGCATAAACCATTGAGGCATAACCAAATAGCGGTTTACGCGCAAAGGTTGGAATAACCTGAGAGATAATACCGAAAGAAGGCAATACCAAGATATAAACTTCTGGATGACCAAAAAACCAGAATACATGCTGGAATAATACCGGATCACCACCACCGGCTGCGTCAAAAAACGCGGTGCCGAAATACTTATCCGTCAACAACATTGTTACTGCGCCAGCCAAAACAGGCATAGATGCAATTAACAAGAACGCCGTAATAATCCATGTCCATACAAACAAGGGTAAACGCATAAATGTCATGCCTGGTGCACGCATGTTGAATACGGTAGCAATAATATTAATTGCTCCCATAATGGATGAGATACCCAAAAAGTGAACCGCAAATATTAAAAACGGGAAGCCATCGCCTAGCTGTAAGACTAACGGAGGATACATTGTCCAACCGCCAGCGGGCGCACCACCTTCCATAAAGAAAGTCGCTAATAATAATGTGAAAGCAAATGGAAGAATCCAGAAACTCATATTGTTCATGCGTGGCATCGCCATATCCGGCGCACCGATCATAATGGGGATCATCCAGTTAGCAAGACCTACACCTGCCGGCATCAATGCACCGAAGATCATAACTAGTGCATGAACAGTGGTCATTGAGTTAAAAAACTGCGGGTCAACAAATTGTATTCCTGGTTGGAAAAGCTCCAGTCGAATGACCATTGCCATTGCGCCGCCAACAAAGAACATAATTAAAGAAAAAATCAGATACATCGTACCGATGTCTTTGTGGTTTGTTGAAAACAACCAGCGACCTATCCCTGTAGGTTTGTGATCGTGGTCGTGGTCGTGATGATCGTCGTGGACAGCTGCTTCGCTCATATCTCTATCCTCAGTTTACTAATTCTATATAAATTTATTGTTTAATATTCTGCTTATTATCTTGCCGCTTTAACTTCTGATGGTTGCACAGTATCAGCAGCGGTATTATCCCAAGCATTACGTTCATGGGTTATCACAGCAGCCAGATCTGCATCATTCAGTTGATCTTTAAACGCAGGCATCAAATTCTTACCGTTTAATATAAGCTTTATCATTTCTTCTTTTGGACCATTTACTAAAGCGCTACCCTTTAAGGCAGGAAATAGACCATCAACACCTTCACCTGTAGGCATATGGCAAGAAGCACAGTTAGCTGAGTAAACTGATTTTCCTTTTTCCATTAATTCTTCTTTAGTCATGTCAGCACCGGAGTTAGCTGCAGCCAACTCTGCTTTTTTATCAGCAACCCATGTTGTGTACTCATCTTTTGACACAGCTCGAACAACTATCGGCATGAAACCATGATCTTTACCACATAGCTCAGTACATTTACCGCGGTATACACCGGGTTCTTCGATATAGGTCCAGTTATCATTGATATAGCCCGGAATTGCATCACGCTTCCAGCCTAAATCAGGCACCCACCAGGCGTGAATTACATCTTCTGCTGTTGTCAGAATTCTGATTTTTGTTTCAATAGGGAGAACAACTTCGTTATCTACATTTAATAGATAGTTCTCAATCGTGTTTGGATCAATTCCAGAACCACGTTGTCTGGCAGCGTTATCCTCTTCAGCGAGAGAGCTCATAAAACTGATGCCCTCACCTTCGCCTATAAGATAGTCGTATTTCCACTTCCATTGATAACCGGTGACCTTAATAGTCATTTCAGAGTCACCCGTTTTTTCCATAAAGATAAGTGTTTTCGTTGCCGGGACAGCCATGCCAACCAGAATCAAAATAGGGATAATCGTCCAGGTAATTTCAGCTACTGTACTATGATGAAAGGTTGCCGGAGTGACGCCTTTTGATTTTCTGTGATAAATAATTGACCAGGTCATTACACCAAAAACGACAACACCTATCGCCGTTACGATGTAGAAAATGATCATATGTAAATCGTAGACTTTTTGACTTGTCGGCGTAACACCTTCAGTCAGATTGAGTGGAAATTCAGCCAGAACAGCGCCACTCACCAGAAATAACGAAACCGCAAACAGGCCTAGCACTGCCCGTTTTATTTTATCGACTGACATACAACATTCCTCAGTATTGATGTTTTAATATTTTCTTATTTTGCGACTGCCTTAGCTGCATTCAGTGACTCCTCATAACTCTTCTCATCACTAAATTTTTCCTGAATCATGCGACATTTAGTTATGAAATTTATGTTTTGTCACAAAATGTGCCGCTCAAGAAGGACTGTGCCGTCTTAGTGCGACAATATGCCCTATATTGACCATTCTTTGCAAGTTTAGTGTGAAAATTATCAATAAATCATAAAGAACTGGAATCTAACAACATATTGTCCTGGATTTGAAGTTTGGCAGCAGAATTCTGCCCGAACGGCAAGTCTGCCAGATAAGGACTTTCTATGGCTTTTTTAAGTGTTTCTAACGACTCTTTCGGATACAGATAAGCTTCTTCAAGGCGGTTGCTGACCCAGCCAAACAGGTTCAAACCATCAGCTCTGATCGCTTCCGCAGTCAAAATGGCATGATTTAGACAACCTAACCTGAACCCAACGACCAGGATCACTGGCAAACCCAGTTTTTTAACAAGATCGGCCATACTCTGCTCGTCTGAAATGGGAACACGCCAACCGCCCACTCCCTCTACAACAACCAAATCATTATTTGACGCCAATTGTTTATAACAACTCTCTATCTCTCTCAGATCAATCGTTTGCTTCATTTGTCTGGCGGCAATATGAGGAGAAACCGGTAATTCAAAAACAACTGGGTTAATTAATTCATAATCTATCGGCTCCGAACATACTTGTTGTATTAGTTCTGCATCTTCGTTTCTCAATCTACCGTCCTTTCTGGCAGCACCGGAAGCAATAGGCTTCATGCCCGCCACTTTATAACCCTGCTTTTTAAGCTCTTCTATAAGTGCAACCGTTACGCATGTCTTGCCTATTCCGGTATCTGTTCCCGCTATAAAAAAACCCTTTGCCATCTTTATTAAACTTTTCTATTTTTTAAATCTTGCTTCAGCTTTTCCAAAGAAACATGCTGAACACTGGTATCATTGTTTTTTGTAATGGCTGATTTCATTGCGGGCTTCCAAGCATGACCATAAATAACTTCATATGTTGCCGGAAGTTTATTGTTTGTCCGATAGGTTTCGTAATATTGAATGGCTTTTTCCAACCTTCGCTTTCCTGTTAGCGTTTTCCTTCTTCCGAGATTTACATTGTGAGCACCAATACTTTTAAGATCGCGCATTAACTGTAGACATTCATCATAAGTTAAAACAATATTTTCGATACTCAATACTGGCGCATCCAAGCCGCCTCTAATTAACGCATCACCAATATCATGCATATCCGTAAAAGCATTAATATGAACATTGCCATCAGCCTGCCTCCAGCTTTCACGCAGCTCTTTTAAAGTGTCTGGGCCAAAGGTTGTAAAGACAAACACGCCTTCTGGCTTCAGCACTCGTTTTACTTCAGCAAAAACGGCATCCGGATTATTTAACCACTGCAGCATCAAACTACTAAATACCAAATCAACACTCTGGTCAGACAACGGTATTTTATTTGCATCAACACAGAAAAAATGATCTTTCGAAAAAAAACGCGAAGACTTTTTACGCGAGCCCTTTAACATCTCTATTGAAAGATCGGCTTGATAAATATGTGCTTTTTTAAATTGGCGTTTTAATTGTTTTGCCCCATAGCCTGAACCAGAACCTAAATCCAAAACAACATTGGGTTCAATTTTAATATGATCAAAGCCCTCCATTAATCGATTAACTACTGTCCTTTGCAATAAAGCATGGGCGTCATAATTTTTCGCAGCACCATTAAAAGCATGCTGAATCTGTTTTGTATCTACCTGATAAACAGAATTAACAGAATTTTGCATCGAAGAACTCATTTATTAATTCTGAAAATTCTTGCTGATTGTTAAGAATATAAAGGCATGCGATGACACATTATTAACAGGCGCCAAAGACAAACCAGCTTCATCCCATATCGACTGCTTTATTCCCCAGCCGTGTAATAAAAGCACCTGCATGTTTCCTATATTGCTGCTGCTAACGAAGCAGTCAGTTTTTCTACCTGCTCTTTGGAATGCCCGGCAGTAAGACTAATTCTTAGTCGCGATGTATCTTTCGGCACTGTCGGCGGCCTTATAGCAGAGACCAATATTTTTTGGTCTTTAAGTGACTTACTGAGCAGCAAGGCTTTATCAGCATTACCTACAATATAAGGCTGAATATGTGATGTTGATGTTTTTTGATCCAGCTTGTTTTTATTTAAACCGGCTTTATAAACATTGATCAGCTCATTAATATTTTTACGTAATGGATGGCCATTAATAATCATGCCTATCGCATAAGTCATCGTCGCAGCAATTGCCGGCATTAGTGCTGTTGTATAGATATACGTCCTTGCCTTTTGAATAAACATTTCTACAAATAAACGATTGCCAGAAATAAAAGCACCGCTTGCTCCAAAGGACTTTCCAAAAGTACCTATTAATAACGGAACTTCTTCTTCACCTAATTGCAGGTCTTCCAGTAAACCGGCTCCTGTTTTACCTAACACACCAATGCCGTGCGCATCATCGACTATTAAAATAGCGTTGTACGTTTTACAAAGGTCGGCTATTTCTAATAAAGGCGCATGGTCTCCGTCCATACTGAAGACGCCGTCTGTCATTAAAATTAGCTTTGCACTTTTATATTTTTCAAAAAGACTTTTTAAATGATCTATATCACTATGTTTATAGCGAACCAGTTTACCTTTTGATAACAAAGCTGAATCAATTAAAGAAGCATGGTTTAATTTATCTTGTAACACGACAGTGTCTTCATCTATCAGTGTAGAAGCAATTGCCAGGTTTGCTTGATAGCCTGTTGAAAAAACCAGCGCGGCTTCCCTATTCAAAAATTCTGCGAGCTTTGTTTCTAATTCACTATGAGCTGCAGAATGGCCAACAAGCAGTTGTGACGATCCTGCACCAAGACCGTATTGTTGTATTGCTTCAATCATCTGTACTTTTAATTTTTTATTATTAGCAAAGCCCAGATAATCATTGCTGCTGAAGTTTATATATTCTTTACCTTCAATATTAATAACCGAAGCTTGTGAAGAATAAACAACCTGTCTTTTTCTATACAGCCCGTCTTTTTTTCTTTGCTCGAGTTCTTTAACAAAACTCGCTGTTATAGCTTGCTCCATTAATGTTGTGTAGATTGAATACCCAATCGATCAAACAACTGTTTATCCTTTTCTAATTGCGGATTGTTTGTTGTCAGCAATTTTTCGCCATAAAAAATAGAGTTTGCCCCTGCAAGAAAACATAGAGCCTGCATTTCATCAGTCATCTCATTACGCCCTGCAGATAACCTGACATAGGAAGCGGGCATCATTATTCGGGCTGCCGCAATGATTCGGACAAACTCTAATGCATCTGGCGCATCACTATTATCTAAAGGCGTTCCCTCTACTTGCACCAACATATTGATCGGAACGCTTTCAGGTTGCTTCGGCATATTAGCCAGCGTTAGTAATAAACCGGCACGATCATTTTCATTCTCACCCATACCAATAATGCCGCCACTGCAAACATTAATTTCAGCCTGCCGAACATGCTCCAAGGTATCAAGTCTTTCCTGATAGTCTCTGGTGCTGATAATTTTTGAATAATATTCTGGAGAGCAATCCAGGTTATGATTGTAATAATCAAGCCCGGCTTTTTTTAGATCTTTAGCTTGCTCATTGGATAACATACCTAAAGTCACACATGTTTCCATGCCTGTTTCTTTTACGGCCTCAACCATTGCCATTACTTTTTCCAAATCTTTTTGTTTTGGCTGACGCCATGCAGCCCCCATACAAAAACGAGTTGCCCCTTTTTCTTTAGCAGCATTTGCTTGAAGTAAAACTTCTTTAATATCGAGCAACTTTTCTGCATTTACACCTGTATCATAATGCGCGCTTTGTGGACAATAAGCACAGTCTTCAGGACAGCCGCCCGTTTTAATATTCATTAACGTGCTTAATTGAACCTTATTAGGATCAAAATGTTGTCGATGGATTTGTTGGGCTGTAAATAAGAGATCATTAAAAGGTTGAGTTAACAATGAAACCGCTTCTTCTCTGGTCCAGTTGTTTTTTATTTCATTCTGACTTTGGGCTTGCATCTTCATTTTCCTAGTGTTTATTTTCAATCAAGCATGCGAAAATTAATAACAGACATAGCTTGTAAACTTTTAGTTTTTACAAAGGTTAACAGAAGAGATGGAATTCAAAAAACTAATTTCTACTTTTTCGACAAAAAGCGCCTGTTATTTTTGTTTATCGCCTACAGCTGCTGCCTGGTGTAAGCAATGTGAGCTTGATTTTATTAAACATAGTCTACGCTGCCCAAAATGCGCAAAACCACACGACGCACCAACAGTCTGCGGCAAATGTATTGTTTCTCCACCGTTGTTTTCTACTACCACTGTTTTATTTAATTACGCATACCCGGTGAAGAAAATAGTTTTGAACTTTAAATTTGGAAAACGCGCGGAATTATCTATTCTTTTTAGCGATAGACTTTTAGATAAAATAATAAACAAAGGCAAGTTACCTGAAACGCTTGTTCCTGTGCCTTTACACAAAAAGAGGCAAGCACAACGTGGCTATAATCAGTCTTTAGAGCTTGCTAAACATTTATCAAAAAAACTGGGTATCCCGGTCAATACAAACCTATGCAAGCGAATAGTAAACACTGATCCGCAAAGCGAGTTTCCACTAAAGTCTCGTCAGAAAAATGTTAAAGACGCCTTTGCTTTAAATAGCAGCAATATACCAAAACACATCGCTATCATTGACGATGTCATAACAACAGGCTCTACTATTAAAGAAATATCAAAACTTTTTAAAAAAGCGGGTTGTGAACAAATTGATATTTGGGCAATAGCCCGAACCTGAAAACAACCCTAGAACGCAACTTTATGTATCGAGATTTTCAACAACCAGCGCATTACGTTCAATAAACTCTCTTCTTGGCTCCACCTGATCACCCATAAGCGTTGTGAAAACTTCATCAGCACCAATCACATCTTCAATTTGAACCTGAAGAAGACTACGTGTTTTGGAGTCCATTGTTGTTTCCCAAAGCTGCTCTGGATTCATTTCACCGAGACCTTTGTATCGTTGAATGGATAAACCTTGTTCCGCTTCTTTCATTAGCCAATCAAATGCCTGCTTACATGAAGTAATTACTTGCTTTCGCTCATTGCGTTGTATATAAGCACTTTCATCTAGATCTAATGCTTTTTCCAAAGCACAGAGTTTCTTATAGTTTTCAGAAGAAAAGAATTCATGCATAAAAACATTGCTCGACTCTATGCCATGAATCGTTAGTGAAACTTTCGCACCATAGAGGCCGTCCGCTGCGGCAAATGTCTCAAAACTATATTCTGTGACATTAGCGTCATCACTATTTAGTTTCGCAGTTAGCTCAGCAGACCAGTTTCTAACAACGGACTCATCTTCACAGTCTGCTTCGGTTATCACTGGTATATATCGAATCGCATCAACAATTGTCGGATGATAAAGCTTGCACAAACGGTCATAGGCTCGATTCATTGAAATATAAAGTTTAACCATTTCTTTCAATGCATCGTTCTCAACAGAGCTTTGTTCACTATGTGCATATAAACTACTGTTTTCCAGAGCCAATTCTAATAAATACGCTTCTTTCTCAACATCATCTTTTAAATAACGTTCCTGTTTACCTTTTTTAACTTTGTACAATGGTGGCTGAGCAATATAGACATGGCCACGCTCGACCAACTCAAACATCTGTCTATAAAAGAACGTCAACAATAATGTTCGGATATGTGCGCCATCAACATCTGCGTCAGTCATGATGATAATGCGGTGATATCTGAGTTTTTCAGGATCAAACTCTTCTTTGCCAATACCACAGCCAAGCGCTGTAATTAATGTTCCGACTTCAACAGAAGACAACATTTTGTCAAAGCGCGCTTTTTCTACGTTTAAAATTTTACCTTTTAGCGGCAAAATCGCCTGGTTTTTACGGTCGCGGCCCTGTTTTGCAGATCCCCCTGCAGAATCACCCTCCACCAAAAACAATTCTGATAAGGCCGGATCTTTTTCCTGACAATCAGCTAATTTCCCCGGCAAACCAGCAACATCTAATGCTGATTTTCTTCGGGTTAACTCTCGGGCTTTACGTGCGGCTTCACGCGCTCTCGCAGCATCAATTACTTTTTCCGTTATTGCTTTGGCTTCCGTCGGTTTTTCCAGCAAAAACTCCTGAATTTTTTCAGCAACACATGATTCAACAACCGATTTCACTTCACTGGAAACCAGTTTATCTTTCGTTTGTGATGAAAACTTTGGATCAGGGATTTTAATAGATAAAACCGCTGTGATGCCTTCTCTGACATCATCACCGCTGACACTAACCTTGGCTTTTGCCGCAGCACCCTGTTTGTCCATATACTGGTTAAAACTTCTGGTAAGCGCCGCACGAAAGCCTGATAAATGCGCACCACCGTCTTTTTGCGGAATATTATTGGTAAAACAAAAAATATTTTCCTGATAAGAGTCATTCCATTGCAAAGCCAGCTCGACACCAACATCATCCCTATCCGTTTTTATATCAATAACTGTTTCGTGCAAAGGAGTTTTATTTCTATTTAAATGCTTAACAAAAGAGCTGATTCCGCCTTCATATTCGAAAACACCTGTTTTACCGCTGCGTTCATCTATCAGCTCAATACGTATACCTGAGTTGAGGAAAGACAGTTCTCGTAAACGCTTTGCCAAAATATCGTAATGGAACTCTAAATATTTGAAAGTTGCGATGCTGGGTAAAAAAGTAACCTCTGTGCCTGTTTTATCTGATGCTTCGCCTTTTTCAAGCGGTGATACTGACTCTCCGCCTTTATAAGTCTGACGATAAATAGCCCCCTCGCGGTGAATCACAAGATCAAGTTTATCTGATAATGCATTGACGACCGAAACACCGACTCCATGCAGACCGCCTGAAACTTTGTATGAGTTATCATCGAATTTACCGCCTGAATGCAGTGTG
>JBELBG010000002.1:0-25122 GCA_042095435.1 Thiotrichaceae bacterium
GATTAGCATTCAAGGCGCTTACAATGATTACCTACACACCGAGTTCGAGGGCCCTGGTGAACCTGGCACAGCCTTTAGTAATGAACAGCTTGAAGGACGAGTCGAAATCTCACATGCTCCAATCGGCGTATTCAATGGCGTTATCGGTACTCAATTTGGCTATCGTGATTTCAGTGCGGCAGGCGACGAAGCATTCGTACCAAAAACTGAAACAGATACTTTCGCCATCTTTATTCTGGAAGATACTGACATTCTCGAAAACGTTCATTTCGAAATCGGTGGACGTTACGAACATAACGAAATTGATAACATTGACAATAGCACTTCGGCTAGTTTTGACTTATATAGCATCTCATCCGGTATTCACTGGCATTTTACAGAAGGAATGGCACTTGGTTTAAACCTTAGCCGTAGTCAACGTGCACCGGTTGCTGAAGAGTTATTTTCTAATGGAGCACATCACGCCACAGGCGCCTTTGAGAGAGGTGACGCTTCATTAGGTGAAGAAACAGCCAATAATATCGACCTGACGTTAGCCCGTGAACACGGTTTATTACAATGGAACGTAAGTCTGTTCGCAAACTACATTGAAGACTTTATATTCTTGCAAGCTCGCGACATAAACAATGACGGTGTCGCTGATATAGTTGATGAAGATGGAAATCTCGATCCAACCGAAGAATTTAGAGACTTACAATTTGAACAGGACAATGCCATTTTCTATGGTTTTGAAATTGCTGCGGGCTTGAATCTGTACTCGGGTAATAGCGGTATATTAGACTTGAGCGTGTTTGGTGATTATGTCAGAGCTGAACGTGAAAATGGTGACAATCTGCCACGTATCTCTCCTGCACGAATCGGGGCAAGCCTGGATTATGAGTACAATAAACTTACTACAGGTCTGGATTTAACTAATGTATTGGAACAAAACGCTAATGGTGCTTTAGAAAGCGATACAGGCGGTTATTCGGTGTTAAACCTCAATGCGAACTACAAAGTCATTGAAGGTGCTCAAAACTTAAGCTTGTTTGCTAAAGCAACAAACCTGCTAGATGAAGACGGTGAACTACACACCTCTTTCATCAAAGATCGTGCGCCTATAATGGGTCGTGCGCTGACAATAGGACTACAAGCTTCTTTTTAAGACAGTAGTTTAATACAATAGGCTTTAATTAATCATTAAAGCCTATTTATTAATGAACATAGAAACAGACAGTGGAACTAAAATAACTCAATCCCTTGATGCCAAGGGATTGAACTGCCCTCTTCCCATTCTTAAAACCAAAGTATTGCTAAATAAAATGAATGCAGATGAGGTTCTTTTAGTTGAAGCAACAGACCCACATTCACAAGTAGATTTTGAGGCCTATTGTGCTCGTACTAAACATGAAATTATTAAATTCGAGATCATTAATGATGTTTATCATTTCTATATAAAACGCGCTCGTAACCCTGAAAGTATTTAAATGGTATTGTTTAATTTTTGCGTAAGATTTTGTTTCATATTCAGGTTTTTTTTCTACACTTAATATAGAATGATTTTTTTATAAATTATTTATAAACCTCGTAAGGAGCATTAATGGCAGGAGAGCAAATACTCATCGTTGATGATGACCGCACTACGGCGAGTGTCATGCAACTCTACATCGAAAAATACGGTTTTGTTGTATCTGCTATTGTTAGCTCCGGAGCTGAGGCCGTTGATAAAACAAGAAGTCAAAAACCTGATCTAATCTTAATGGATATCAATCTTGGCAAAGGACTTGATGGTATTGATACTGCTGAACTCATCATGAATAATTTTCATGTTCCTGTTATCTATGTTACGTCTCATAACGATGATAAAACATTGGAACGAGCATTAAAGACAAATGCGTATGGTTATATAAATAAACCGATAAGAGATACCGACTTAAAGACAACGATTCGTTTAGCACTTGATAAAAATAAACACTATCCTGAAGAGAAAGAAACGCCCTCTCTGGAAGAAACATTACATAAAATTTATAACTTAACGCCAGCTGAGTCTCGCGTCGTCTCACAGCTTATTGAGAACCCTGATGTTGAGTTAGCTTCAGAAGCGCTACACATTAGTATTTCGACAATAAGAACGCATTTGAAACATATTTACCGTAAAACAGATACGAACAATCAATCGGCCTTGTTTCACAAAATCATTACGGGTCCGGCAAAAATGATGACGCGACTCGATAATTCGTAACAAGCCTCTTTCCAATTTACTTATTGAACAATAACTTACCTCTGTTCAGAACTGATTATTCAGTAATATCAATAGCTTAAATAAACCAAGATAGCCTAATTTAGTACTAAAGTTCTATTCATTTCCGTCGATAGCTTTAGAAACGATAAACAAAAAATCAGGGTGTCAGCTGTGATTCAATTACCAACTTTAAATTCAGATAATGTACTGTCTTTACTGCATCTTATGCCTGTCGGTATATTTCTGGTGAATTCAGATAATCGAATTATTTGGGTAAACAAAACACTGTGCGAACAGGTAGGCTTGGAAGCCAGGCAGCTTATCGGTCATATGCGCTCGGAATTACCCGGCACAAATATTTTCCCTATTTCCGAAAGAATTGCGCGACAACATATCAACAGCCCTGACAACGAGACACTCTTCAATTTTAACTACCTGTCTAAATCTCTGGAAAATGAATTCGATGATATAGCTGAAATCGGTTGTCTGGTTAAATTTAATAATCTTTCAGAAAATCAGGCACAGTTTGGGTTTGAGCAAGTTGATGAACGCACCGGCTTGTACACACGTCATGGCATTCTAAATAAACTGACTTTACATGTTTCTCGTAGTCGCCGTTATTTCAATCCGCTTTCCATCATTATGCTGCGAGTCTCACCCGATTCTGAAATGGATAACGAAAGTATTAATCAAGCCATTGCGATGATTCTAAGGGACAAGCTGCGCTGGGTAGATGATGTCGGTCATTGGAATATGTCAGACTTTCTACTTATCTTGCCAGAAACTGGTGAAGAAGCAGCAAATAAACTTGCCAGGAAAATCAAGTTTCAACTTAACCGTTTTAAACTTCCCGAAAACCATAAGAAGATTCCAACAACTATAGCGACCTCTTCTTGGCGCAAAGGTGAAGACGAAAGCAGTCTGCTAAAGCGCGTAACAGAAAAGCTGAACGAACACCGTTATAAAACACCTTCTGCTTCAAAAATTTCATAATCGTGTGATATCTCGGCTGTTGCGCCGAGCATGATAGAAGCCGAGCAATATTTTTCAGCTGACAAGGAAACGGCTCTTTCTACCTGCTTTTCTTTTAAATTTACACCAGCAACTTTGAAATGAATATGAATCTTGGTGAATACCTTCGGTTCGCTGTCGGCACGTTCAGAACGGATTTCCACCTGACAAGATTTCACGTCTTGTCGGGACTTTTTCAAAATAGATATGACATCATAACTACTACAAGCTCCCGTTCCCAATAACAGCATCTCCATTGGTCTAGGTCCCAGATCCCGCCCACCACCTTCCGGTGGTCCATCCATTATAACTTTATGTCCAGAACCTGATTCACCAATAAACGCAGCTTCACCGGCCCAACTTACCTTAATATCCAAATTATAAACTCCAAGCGGTTGATTTTCTGGGAAAAGAGTAACATAGTTGATGCTTAGTTAGCAGCCATGAATGGCGGGGGACAATAATTATGGCTATTCCAAACTCGCGCGAAGGGGAAACGGTAATATCCCGCTTTTTAGAGCACTGTCATCAAAAAGCATATGCCGCAAAACAACTTATTATCAAAGAAGGCGACCCTTCTAATGATCTGTTTTATATCATTAGCGGCTCTGTAACCGTGATGATTGAAGACAGTAAAGGTAATGAAATCGTACTGGCCTATCTCAACGCTGGAGATTTCTTTGGGGAAATGGGTCTATTTGCAGAAAAAAGTAATCGCACCGCTTTTGTTCGCGCAAAAACCAAGTCAGAAATCGCTAAAATCAGCTACGAAAAACTAAAAGGCTTACACAATATATTCCCTGAACTGTTATTTTCCATCGCCTCGCAAATGGCCATACGCCTGCGCCGTACCAGTCGTAAAGTCAGTGATTTGGCTTTTACAGACGTAAAAGGTCGTGTTGCGAGAACATTATTAGACCTATGTAAAGAACCTGACGCCATGACTCACCCGGATGGCATGCAGATTCGGATTACTCGCCAGGAATTAGGTCGTATTGTCGGTTGCTCGCGTGAAATGGTCGGTCGAGTACTAAAAAGCCTGGAAGAAGACCATCTGATTTCGGTCTCAGGCAAAACTATGGTGATTTTCGGTACGCGTTGACGCTAAGGTGTTAGAAAGATAAATTGAAGAACTTAGCTAATCCTGTTCTTGACAAGTATCGCCATAGAAAAGACAATCTCGCTCCTTTCTGTCTACAAGGGCAGAAACTTCAATCTTAAATAATGGCTATGTAGCTCAGTTGGTTAGAGCGCAGCATTCATAATGCTGATGTCGGCAGTTCAAGTCTGCCCATAGCCACCATTTACACTAATCATCAGTCAGATATTTTTCAAAGTATTCGACTGGTATATCAGCATTCTTCTTACCTGCTATCGCAAAATAAAATAACGGTTCCCCATCTATAGACAAACGATGCTGGTATCTTTCCAAATGATAAACATCTAAGTATTTAGACAAAATTAAATCTCTTATCATTCTTGAAAAACCACTTTGATCTCTTTCATCTAAAAATGATTCTTTAATATTAAAACCAACCCATCCCTTTTGATTAATAATATTAAAAGCGTTCATAAATGCCTTTGGTGGAATATCACCAAAACCTAATGCGGCAACAGTCATAAGACAGTCTAGAGACCATGATTTAAATTCTTCGCTGGTATCAGTGTCAATCTCGCAAAAGTCTGAAATGTAATAAGCATCATAATATTGGGGACGATCCCTTTCCATTGCACTTTTAGCTTCAGGAATAATATCGACCCCCACTAATCTTGAAACACCATATTTTTTTAATGATTCCCCAACTAATCCATTACCTGCACCAAGATCAAGTACTCTCAAACCGAAGAAATCTTCATTAGATTGATCAACAGCTTTTTTTAATATGTCTGTAACTTCAACAGGTGAGGTACATTTAAGTCGGTCATAAAACAATTGTTCATAAAGACCGGGAACATTGTAGATTTTATCGTAGTCGTGAAATCGAAATTTTATTTTATTTCCATCACGCTCAATAATATAAAAGTAGGTTTCTGATTGACTTAGATTATTAACATCAATTTTTGGGAACTGTATACGGTGTCTTGTTTTCTCCATAACCCTGAATATCGTTCGAATGAACGATTCATACTAACAAACTAAAAATTAATTTACAGTTAAGAAAAAATTATGTCCAATTGATACTGGATTGCCCCCAACTGGACAGGGGTTTGATATAGGACAGGCACAGTAAGTGACTGTTTTATTTAGTTACAGGTTTAACTGACTCAGATTCATAATACTGATGTCGACAGTTCAAGTCTGCCCATAGCCACCATTTACAGTTCTAATCGATATCTAGTAGCGTCCACAACACTTTTTAAATTTACGGTTACTACCACAAAAGCAAGGATCATTACGCCCTACTTTTGGAGTTGTGCGTGTTGCAGGTTTATTTGGCGGACAACACGTTACGTCATTGCAACCGGTGTTATGATTTTCTTTTTTTTCTTTAGCTGATGCTTCACCATTCTCATTCATAATTATTTCTTCAAAATTATTTATTTAATAATTCATATTTTATCTCAAACTACGACAGTTTGCCTATGACTCTAGGGTTATTATCACTCAAGTTAAATAAATTATCAGGTATTGCTTAGTCGACATTCATTAGTTACATTTTTTAACATAAATAATGCTGAATTATTTAGAATACTTTGAAATTACTTTAAGTATCACATTCATCATTACGACATAAATAGTAGTTTCTAAAATGTCCGATCGCCAGGATTGCACCACTAATCACGGTTGCAATTTTCTCACCTGACTCACCAAGCAATTGATGGCCAACAAGGGCTACCGCAACAAGAAAGAACAGACCGATACTTCCTAATATCAAAACCACGCTATCCCTGTGACGACGACAGCCTAGAAATAAGGCGATTAGACTAACAGGTAAAACGAAAGCAACAAGAACCTTGTGAAAAAGTTCTTCAGCCAGAAACGTTGATGAAATAACTGGAATAGCGACAAGTAACAATGGTGTTATTAGGCAATGGAGCATGCATAACGCCGATACAGAAATGGCAACACGATCCAGAACTTTTTGTATGCGTACTTTCTCCATGATTATTTATCTACCCCATTTGTTTTTTCTTAAATGTCTAATAAATGTGGCTTTAAACTTTATAACTTAAACCATCTTTTAGACTTCTTTTATAAGCAATAAGAGAAGGCACCAAACCCAAAATAGCGGCAATACTGACAACCAACCCGAGAATAATTAACACAGAAGTATTGAATGGATTTATACCAATAAAAAGCCCGTAGTGAGATATGAGCAAAGGTTGTAATAATGTCAATATTAAAAAGATAGCAACAACACCAATAATACAAGCCGTGATTGCCAATAAAACAGATTCCGTCATTAATAATAAAAACATATAAAGCGGCTTCGCACCCAAAGAACGTAGTATCGCCATTTCTCTACGGCGTTCGTTTAACCCGGCTAGTAAGGTTGTCACCATGCCCATTAAGCCTGTTAACACAACAAACGCTGAAATAATGATTAATATTTTTTCAACAAAGCCAACAACTTGCCACAGTTGAACCAAAGCAAGGCCCGGTATAATAGCTGTTAATGGCTCTTGTCTATATTCATTGATTTTTCGTTGTAAACTGAATGTCGCTACTTTAGATTTCAAACCAACAAAAACTGCCGTAATCGCTTTTGGTGTTAAATCATGTTTTAACGCGTCTTCAGCAGATATTTTTATGCCGGGTATTTTTGCGCCTTGTTGCCAATCTATATGAATAGCTTCGATACCTGCAAGACTAATATGTACTGTTCTATCTACAGGCGTCCCTGTTGGCGCAAGTATTCCGGTGATTTGAAAAGGCTTATCTTCATGTTTACTAAAGCTGACCTTACCCATGCCATGAGACAAGATAACTTTTTCACCGATGCTATAACCTAACTCTTTCGCAACTTGGGATCCGAGCACTGCATCATAGACAGCTTTAAACTGTTCGCCCTGTTTGAATACCAAAGCTGTCTTATTTCCATATCGATATTTTTCAAAATAGGTTTCTGTCGTACCCATGACACGAAAGCCTTTATGAGAATCACCCAAAGAAATGGGTACAGTCCATTTAATACTTTTATTTGAAGCAATATCCTTATAACTTTTCCACGAAATATTATTCGTCGCATCACCTATACGAAAGACAGAATAGAGTAATAAATTAACCTGCCCGGAACGCGCGCCTATTATCAAATCTGTTGCGGAAATGGTTTTGTTAAAACTTTCTTTTGCTTCGCGCCTTAGGTGTTCAACACCAATAAGAAGGGTAATGCTCAAAGAAATAGAAACCAGCATAAGTATGATACTAGTGCGCCTGTTCCATAAGCTCATATAGATTAGTTTATAAAACATTTTAATATTCGCCTTTTATCCTAACTCGCTTATTGAAATGCTTTTATCAAAATATTTAGCCAGTTCTATATCATGGCTAACAAAAATAATAGTGCTGTTTGCCTGTTCTACCTGCTTTAGAAGTAGTTCAATAAACGCATCACGTGCATCCCTATCAAGTGAAGAAGTCGGTTCATCTGCAATAATTATTTCTGGACTACCGATAAGAGAACGCGCTATGGCAACACGTTGTTGTTGCCCAACACTGAGTAGCGATGCCTGTTTACTATGTAGTTCTGAGCTTATCCCTAATGATGACAGTAAACCATGTGCGCTTTTCTTTATTGAACCAGCTTCACTTGCCTTTTGATGCCTTAGTTTTGAGAAATGACATGAGATCAAAACATTATCGATGACATTTAAATAGGGTAATAAATTAAATTGTTGAAATATAAAACCCAAGTGATCCGCACGAAATTGATCACGCTGCTTTGCCGAAAGCTCTCCAAGCTCGCTGCCCAGAACTTTGACCGAACCTTTTGTCTGGCTGTGGATACCGGTTAAAAGATCCAGTAAGGTTGTTTTGCCTGAGCCTGACGGTCCATGAAGAAAAACTTTTTCTCCTCTGTTTATACTCAATTCATCAACAGTCAAAGACCAACTATCGGCCTCTTTCCATTTGAATTCGAGAGAAGATATTTCTACTGCTTTCATTATCTTGGATATATTATTGATATAGACTATTTCTTATAAATGACACATTATAACATTATCATTTAGTATGAGTTTTTTATCTATGCGACAGATTATCTACCTGATTATTCCAATGCTTCTCAGCCTTAATCTAATGGCGTCGGACTACAGGGAACTTATTTGGGATGATCTGATTCCAGAAGCTGAACTGGAAATAATGGAACAAATTTCATCGTTATTAACCAATCCACACGAACCGCTTGATCCCAATGCCGACATCAGAGATGACATCAATAGCGCAATGGATCAGATTGACGATCCGGACGTACAGGGTGTCATGAATTCAATCAATGTCCGTCCCGAATTAAACAACCAGTCAGTCAGCATACCCGGTTTTATTGTCCCTTTAGAAACAAATGATGAAAATGCGATCACAGAATTTTTCATCGTTCCGTATTTTGGTGCGTGTATTCACGTTCCACCACCCCCGCCGAATCAGATAATTTTTGTTCGATACAAAGAAGGCTTGCAAGTAAAAGGAATCTGGATGCCTTTTGAAATTAAAGGCACATTATTTACTGAGACGATTGAAAACGATACGGCTGTTTCTGCTTACACATTCGTTGCTGATGAAGTCACTGAATATAAAGAATAGCGAATCCATGCAACGTATTCTTTACCTGATTATATTTGTACTTTCATGTTCAAATGTAATAGCGACAGACTATAAAGAAATAATTTGGGACGATTTGATTCCCGAAAATGAATTAGAAGTATTAAACAAGGTATCTGTTTTATTATCTAATCCACACCTGACTATGGATATGGACGTAGAGTTACGTCGTGAACTCTTACTGGCGCAAAGTCAGATGAATGATCCAGATGTGCAGGGAGTAATGAACTCTATAAATGTCCGTTCCGAATTCAATAATCAACCCATTCAAATTCCCGGCTTTGTTGTACCCGTAGAAATGAATGACGAGAATGTCATTACTGAGTTTTTTCTCGTCCCTTACTTTGGCGCATGTATTCACGTCCCACCACCACCGCCGAATCAGATTATTTACGTTCGTTATAAAAAAGGGGTTCAGATAAACAGTATTTCAATACCTTTTGAAATTAAAGGTACATTATTTACTGAAACTATCGAGAACGATACGGCTGTTTCTGCTTACACATTCGTTGCAGATGAAGTCACTGAATATAAAGAATAGTTATTTTAACTTTATTATATTTTCTTCTTTAGTTAATTCAGCACTGTCAGCTTTTGATTGATTTATCCACATTGCTTCAATGCTTTCAAAGCCATCAAAATTCTCAAACAATTTCACTTCAATCGTTTCAAGTTTATCGATATTTTTGCAGCTAAGTGAATACGACAAATAATAGTCGCCATGATCTTCTGCATGTTCTTCATGGTCATGACCATCGTGATGTGCTTTTTCAGCATGCTCATCTGCATAAGGCGAATCAAGATCAAACTCTGATACTTCACATTTCAAATCTGGTATAAAAATAATGTTTTCATACTTTGATAATTTTTCATTCGCTGCATGAACTAATTCTTCTTCTGCCTCGGTTTTAGGTTCATGTTCAAAACCATGGACATTCAGCGCAGGAGACTTCAGTTCAAATGCTATGCTTGCCTCATCTATTATCAGACTTAACTCAGCCTTGCCATGAACATGCGCTTCATGATCGCGGTATTCGTCTGTATCGCCATCATTGGCATACAAACTTATTGAAAAAAACATTAATAATATTGTGATTATTTTTTTTAACGTCTGTAAATTCATTATTAACCCTCTATACAAAAAATGTGCGAAGAAAGCAGCAGTCTATGATGAGCCTTAAATTGATTTAAAAAACAATGAGTGCCATTTAACTCAGCAAGACATTTCGCAAATATAGAGCAAGGTATTGTTTATCCATGCCGTCCATTTCTTCAAAACTAAAACCCATTTTATTCAAAACATTTTTGACGTTTGAATTTTCGCATAACACGTAGTTGACCTGTTGGACCTTTACCAATAATTTGCTTTGTAGCATAACGGCCAACAGTTTTTTACCCGTATATGAACGATGTTGATTCATGCGTTCATTCATTTACTACAATCAGGTAGACGTTATTTACTAAACAACAAACTGTGCAACACCATCACGGAAAGACCAATCAATATCATGATTTTCTACAATCGTGATTAATACATTTTCAGGTTTTATTCCCGGGTCTTTTGCCAGGTTCTCAACGGCTTTCGCATAAAATGCTTGCTTTGCTTTATTTGACCTGCCTGCTCGCATGGTCAAGTGCATCATAACTCTATCTTCCTGTCTGTCCTGATACTGTAAACAATGCTGTTCAAGTTCGTGCACTATCTGATAACGATCATCATCTGGAAAGCCCATTGTTTCTATTACTGCTGAATTAATTCCATCTGTAACCGCTTTTATGTACTCGGGAGACTTACCTTTTAAAATAGAAATATTAACTAATGGCATAATGTTTACCTGTATTGTTCTGCGAGCTCTACCGCCCGCTTATATTGATTTGGAAATAACCGATGATCATCCAGTATTGACTGCATTCTTTTTTCAGCATGATCATTACCTTGCTCTATAGCAAGAGAATACCACATTGCGGCAGTCGTATAATCCTGCTTTACATGTTCACCATTTTCATACATTGCGCCAAGATTATACTGTGCATCAGCAAAACCTTGAATAGCGGATTTTTCAAACCATTCTTTTGCCTGTCGATAATTTCTCTTTGTTCCAAGACCTACGTAGTAATGAATACCAACATAGTTCTGCGCCAAGGCGTCGCCCTGTACTGCGAGAACAGACCATAGTGCTAATGATTTTTCATATTTGCCCTGATCAAAAAGCGTTTTCGGATCATGACTGTCAGAACAGGCAGAAAAAATAAGAAGAAATAAACTACTGTAAAGAATTACTCTCATAAGAGTAATTATAGTAGTTTATTTAATCGTTTAACTAAACTTTAGCCAGAGCTTGTTCAATATCAGCAATTAAATCATCAATATGTTCAATACCTATAGAGAGCCGGACTAAATCTTCTGACACACCCGCTTTTTCAAGTTCTTCAGGAGAGAGTTGTCGGTGTGTCGTTGTTGCAGGATGACAAGCTAAAGACTTCGCATCACCAATATTAACCAGACGAGTAATTAACTCGAGTGCATCAATAAACCTTGCGCCGCCTGCTGCGCCATCTTCTATGCCAAAACTTAAAATACTGGCTGCCTTTCCACTACAATAGTTCTTTAAATTTTCATAATCAGCATGATCGGGCAAACCTGCATAGCGTACCCAACTCACTTTATCATGTTTGGATAAATACTCAGCTACAGCAACTGCATTTTCACAGTGTCGATCCATTCTAAGCGGTAACGTTTCTATACCTTGTAAAATCATAAAGCTATTCATTGGTGAAATTGATGCACCCGTGTTTCTTAAAGGCACCACTCTGGCACGACCAATATAAGCCGCTTCCCCCAAAGCTTCTGTATAAACGACGCCGTGATAAGAAGGGTCAGGTTCGTTTAATCGGTTAAAACGTTCTTTATTTTCAGCCCAAGGAAAATCCCCTGAGTCAACAATAATACCGCCGATATTACTGCCGTGGCCGCCCATGTATTTCGTTAAGGAATGCACAACAATGTCACAACCGTGTTCAAATGGTCGGCATAGATAAGGCGTCGCTACTGTGTTATCTACAATAACCGGTATACCTTTGGCATGAGCTAGCTTTGCAAGCTTGCCAAGGTCAGCAACATTACCTGCAGGATTCCCTATCGACTCACAAAAAACAGCCTTCGTTCTATCGTCAACTAACGAATCAATTTGTTCATAATTATCCCCATCAATAAAACGGGTTTCAATTCCCATCTGCGGAAAGGTATGCGCAAATAAATTATAAGTGCCACCATATAACGTACTTGTAGAAATTATATTATCACCCGCTTCTGCAATTGTTTGTATCGCATAAGTAATCGCAGCCATACCCGATGCCAAAGCGAGCCCGCCTATACCGCCTTCCATTTCCGTCACACGTTGTTCCAGTACAGCTGTTGTCGGATTCATAATGCGCGTATAAATATTACCTTCGACTTTTAAATCAAATAAGTCTGCACCGTGTTGTGTGTTATCAAACGCATAAGATGTAGTTTGATAGATTGGAACAGCGACTGCTTTCGTTGTCGGTTCAGGCGAGTAGCCACCATGTACGGCAATGGTTTCTATTTTCATATAATTTCCTTTGTATATAGAGACTTGATATTTAAAAACAATATTTATAAAAAAAAGCGAACCAACTTTAACGCTGATTCGCCTTTAATTATACAAATTATTTTTTATTCTTTTTTCCTTTCTTATTTTTAGACTTTTTATCCTTCTTACCTTTTTTTCCTTTCTTGTCTTTTGATTTTTTATCCTTGTCTTTCTTCTTATCTTTTTTATCTTTCTCTTTTTTAGCTGGCTTGTCTGCTTTAGCTTTTTTTACTGGCTTTGCTGTCTTTACTATTACAGGTTCTCCACGTAATAGTTTATTTGCTGCTTCAATTACATTTGCCGCTCTACCCGGACTAAACCCAGGTGCTGCCTCTAAAACCGAAGAGCCACGTTTAACTAATGCCTCTGCTGTCGTAATTCGACGTCTTTTTAAATATTCAACTGTCTTTGGTCCGACACCAGTAACCATATTTACAGGTGTAGTCATTTATTCCTCCTTTCTATTTTTAAGACTGAAAGTATAGCAGCCACATACCTGAAAAATTATTACAGCGAAGGAAATAATCAGTTATTTTCCATCTGTACAACATGTTTAGGATAGGGAATCACAATACTTTCTTTTTGCAGTGCAGTATGGATTTGTTTATTGATATCATATTTCAATTGGAAGTACTTTTCTGTCGGGATCCAGTATCGCAAACCTATATCAATGCCAAACTGTGAAAACTGTTCAACACCTACTTGTGCTTGTGGTTCGGAAACCACCCCGCCATGCTCACTTAATTGATGCAGGATTATATTAATGACGTTATCCAGATCCTCATCATAGGAGACAGTAATAGTTTGTTCGACGATTAAATTACTCGAAGAATTATAGATAACTTCACCAATAATCTTGTTATTAGGAACAGTAATCTCTTCACCATCTTCATTGCTCAGTCGCGTAAAGGCTAACTTAATTTCTTCAACAATCCCGACGATATTATTAATACGTATCGTATCGCCAACAATAAAGGGACGGGTAAGAATAATCGTCAGGCCAGCGCCATAATTTGAAATCGGTCCCTGTAACGCCAAAGTACTACCAAAAACAACCGCACCTAAAGCCGCAATAAACGGTGCGATACTGATTCCGAATTTACCCAGTGCAATAATAAAGACAAAAGCTAAGACTATTGTCTTTGCGACACCAGCAAAAAATTTGGAAAGCGTTATATCAAGATTAAAACGGCTACAAAGTTTTAAAACCAGAGAAGCAACCCAGCGAGACACTTGCCAGCCAACGATTAAAATAATTACTGCTGCAAAAAATTGAAAACCATAATTAACAGCAATTTCTCTAGCCAGATCTGCTGTTTTTTGTAACGTCTCTAGTTCTTGTTCCATCGTCTTTACCTGTTTTAATATTTTAAAATACGACTATTGATGAACTCTTAAAACTTAACCAAACCTCACTGCCTATCGATAACTTTAATTGTTGTAAAGCTTTATGTGTAATTGTTGCTTGAACTGACTCACCAACATTAACAGTCAGTTTAACGTTACCACCTTCTTCATTCATACCTGTAATTTTACCTGAAAAACTGTTCTGCATACTCGAGTCTAGTTTTTCTTTTGATACAACAATTTGCTTAGGATCAATTGCAATTTGTTCGCCATGCTTAACAGCATCTGAAACATAGACTGTTAAATGCGTTGTTTTAAAGCAATTATTATTCAAGTCTAGTGCTCCACTAAAAAGATTGACCAAATGTGCTTCAAATAGTTTGCCACCAACAACACTATAAACATCATCTGCTAATGACTGAGCCTGCATTTGATCATGTGTAGTAAAGATAACTGTTTTACCCAGATCGTTATTTAGATTTCGAATCAACACCTCAAATTCATCTATTGAGTTTTTATCAAGATGATTAAAAGGTTCATCTAACACTAATACATCCGGATCCAAAACCAGAGTCTGACCTATCGCAATTTTTTGCGCTTCACCGCCTGATAACGAACGAGCCGGTCTTTTTGCAATATTAGCTACACCTAATAACTCAATAACTTCGTTAACTTTTTTATGCCGTATTTCTTTATCAATATGTTTTAATTTTAAACCGAGCTCCATGTTTTTATAAGCGCTACCCCTTAATAAATAAGGGCTTTGTTGAACATAACCAACTCGTTTTTTGCATGCCTCTATATTTTCTTGTACTACTGCTTCTTGTCTAAAACTCAATTCCCCTACCCTTGGTAAATTAAGAAAAGCTAACATATTCAGTAAAGTTGTTTTACCGGAGCCATTTGGACCAACAATAGCAACAATTCTTGATTGCTTTATGCCAATATTAATATTGGACAAGACATGCGATGAATTGGGTTCATCACCATAATAATAATCAACATTCTTTAATTGGTAGAGATTATTCATTAATCCGTCATTTTATTCTTAACTGGAATTGTTGAAGCACAGCATTTACAACAAAAGCAACCAGTAACAACATAAAACCAAGTGCCAGTGCAAATTCAAACTCACCTTTGCTGGTTTCCAGTGCAATCGCCGTTGTCATAGTACGTGTATAACCGTCTATATTACCGCCTAACATCATTGCGATACCGACTTCACCAATGGCTCTGCCAAAGCCGGTAACGATTGCTGCAATTAATGCAAAACGCACTTCACTCATATAAATAATGCTGCGTTGGAAATAACTCGCTCCTAGAGAAGAACAAGTTTTCGCCAATCTTGGATCGGCACTGTTTACTGCCGAAATGCAAAGATTCCAGATTATAGGAATGATTAAGGCACACTGACCTATAACCATCGCTGTAGGTGTGTATAACAAACCAAAGTCACCTAATAGACCTTGTCGATTTAATATGCCATAAAGCAATAAGCCAACAACAACTGTTGGCAGTGCCATCATGGTATTTAAACAAGCTAATAAAAAATTCTTTCCTTTAAAACTATTTAATGCAACAACAACGCCTAATGGCAAACTAAATAACACAGCAATCAATACAGCAATCAACGATACTTTTAATGAAGTCCAGACAACATAAAAAAGTTGTTCGTTAAAACTAAGAATCAGATTAAAAGAAGCAGCTATTGCATTGAGAAAAAAACTTTTGTTTTCATTTGTAAAGCTTGTTTCTACTGGTTCAACTTTTTTAATGCTTTTTACAGGATTAAATGATTGTTCTCCATGTAGCTTAAAATCATTAATGATTTTCTGTCCTTTTCTACCTGTGAGAAAAGCGATATATTTTTCTGCAAGTGAACTATTTATATGACTGTATTTTTCGGGATTAACTGCAATAACATGATAGGGATTATATAAAGAGTCCCCACCTTGAAAATGTATATTCAGATTTATCTTATCTTTAAATGCGAGGTAAGTGCCACGATCTGTTATCGTATAAGCCTGCTCTTCATTCGCCAGTAACAATACAGACCCCATGCCTGAACCGGCTTTAGTATACCATTCACCTTCAGGAGATAAATTCGCCTCTTCCCATAAAGCCTGCTCTTTCTTATGTGTACCTGATTCATCAGCTCTGGAAATAAATTTAGTCTTATTAATAAATAATTGATTTAAAGCTTCGCTTACTGCTTGAGTGTCGTTAATCTTTGCCGGATCAGTTGCTGGACCAATAATAATAAAGTCATTATGCATCACCAAGTGTCGTTCCAGACCAAAACCCGATTGTATAAATCGTTTTTCATCTTCCGGTGCGTGCGTTAATACAACATCAACATCGCCTTGTTCCGCCAAACGCAGTGCCTGTCCACTTCCAGCAGTAATGACATTTACTTTTACATTGTATTCATTCTCAAAAACCGGATTCAGTTTAGTCATTAAACCTGAATCTTCCGTCGTTGTTGTAATGGCTAAACGCAGGATTTCTGCTTCTGCATTTGCGCAAGAAAAAAAGAAACTTAAAAACAGTATCAGGTAAATTTTAAATATTATTTGCATCGTTTAAATATTAAACACTCTCTGTCGCTGCCTAAAGCGCCTACTGTTGGTGCTTGACTTAAGTTATAGAGTAATTATGCTTTGAACACGTATGGAAACCATTGCATCCAGATGAAATTAGAATTTGAAACTGATATTAACGGCTATCAAGAAGCACGTAAATTTAAATTGCTGGTTGATTCCATCCTCAAACATGAGGAACTGGATCAATCTTTGAGTTCTTTCGCCACCTCTCTACAGGAACAGTTAATAGAATTTCTATCAAACCCGGAATTTGCTGATTTCACTGACAGTGGCTCAAACGGGTTGTATACAGCAAGCCATGATGAATCCGTCGGCAGTAGCATCAGTCGTTTTTTTAGTGGTTTATTCGGTCCCAGCAAACGAGAAATTGAATTGAGCAAACAACGTCAAGCATTGATCGCCAGAGCAGAGCATGCGGAACATTCGGCTTTCGAAGCTTTGGCTGAGGCAGCAGACATGGGTCGCGAACGTGATCAGCTTAAGGAAAAGTTAAAACAACTCGAAGTGAAGCTCGAAAACAGCAAATAAACTCCTAATCACTTTTTTAGTCCTGTTATTTCGTATTATTTAACTATTTGTGGCTGTTCAGATTGCACCTGTTTTGTTCGAGTTCAAGGCAAGAGTGTGGTTTTACAAGTGTAAATGAGCATTCTTAACACAGAAATCGGACAAAACAGGTATGATCTGGGAGTTACGGCCATTTTAGGCTGGAAATTGGCCTATAGAACAGGTAATTTATCCCACCTTTTTTCGCGAAAATCATAGTGATATGAGTAAAAAACTGTTTATAACAACACAAGGCTGCCAAATGAATGAGTACGATTCAGCGCGTATGCTGGATACATTGCAGGCTGCGCATAATATGTCGCAGACAAAAGATGCTGCTGAAGCTGATTTAATTCTGCTAAACACCTGCTCTATTCGCGAAAAAGCACAGGAAAAAGTATTCTCTCAGCTCGGCCGCTGGCGTGCTTTTAAAGAAGAAAATCCAGATATTGTTATCGGTGTCGGCGGTTGTGTTGCCAGTCAGGAAGGTTCAGCAATTCTCGAACGCGCACCGTTTGTTGATCTTGTTTTTGGCCCGCAAACTTTACACCGTTTACCAGAAATGTATGCCGATATCATAAAAACGCGTGAACCGATTGTCGATATCTCTTTTCCTGAGATTGAAAAATTTGATCACCTGCCCAGCCCTAAAGCAGCAGGTCCAACAGCTTTTGTTTCCATTATGGAAGGCTGTAGTAAATACTGTAGTTTTTGTGTTGTACCGTATACGCGCGGCGAAGAAGTCAGCCGCCCGTTTGATGATGTTATTACTGAAGTCGTTGAGCTGGCAGAGCAAGGTGTACGTGAGGTCAATTTATTAGGACAGAATGTAAACGCGTATCGTGGTGTCATGCACGATGGTGAAATTGCGGATTTGGCATTATTAATTGAATATGTCGCGGCTGTTGATGGGATTGATCGTATTCGCTTTACCACATCACACCCGATGGAATTCTCTGACAGTTTAATTGAAGTCTATGCACGTGTACCGGAACTGGTTAGCCATTTACATTTACCCGTACAAAGTGGTTCCGATCGTGTTCTGGCATTAATGAAACGCGGTCATACCCGGCTGGAATACAAAAGCAAAATTAAACGTTTGCGTAAAATTCGTCCAAACCTGAGTATGTCTTCAGATTTCATTATTGGTTTCCCCGGTGAAACGGATAAAGACTTTGAAGATACGATGAACCTGATTGCAGATATTGGCTTTGATCACTCTTTCAGTTTTATCTATAGCAAACGTCCGGGTACGCCTGCTTCTAATCTTCCTGACGATGTTCCAATGAAAACCAAGAAAGAACGTTTGGCTGTTTTACAAAACAGAATCACGCAAAAAACAGCTGAAATAAGCGTTGCTATGGTTGGCACAATTCAGTCTATACTTGTGGAAGGACAATCGAAAAAAGATCCAGAACAACTTCGTGGCAGAACTGAAAATAACCGCGTTGTTAATTTTAGTGGCTCAAAAAGTTTAATAGGGGACTTTGTTAATGTTGAAATTACAGAAGCATTACCCAATTCTCTGCGCGGCAAACTACCTGAATCAAGTTCTTTTGATCAGGCTGCTAACCTTTAATTCAAAACATTTTCTACAATTATTAACTCAATAACTTCAAACGATTTATTACTCGAGCCCGCTGATAATCGACGCTTGTCGAATCTCTGCGGCCCGTTGGATAAACACTTACGTCAAGTCGAACGTTTTATTGGCGTCGAAATAAATAATCGTGCTAATAATTTTCACATCAGTGGCAATCAACGTTCGATTGAACTAACTGAAAATGTATTAAAGGAAATGTATGCCGCAACAGAAAAAGAACCTTTATCTCCAGAAAGTGTTCACCTTTATTTACAAAGAATCAATATAGAAGTAGAACTGGAAAAAGAACTAGAAGAGGAAGTTTCGATAAAAACGAAACGCGGCATTATTCGTGGTCGAACACCAAACCAAAAACGCTACCTTTCAAACATACAGTCGCATGATATTAATTTTGGCATCGGTCCGGCGGGCACAGGCAAAACCTACCTTGCCGTAGCCTGCGCAGTTGCAGCATTGGAACAGGATCGCGCACGCCGTTTGGTATTAGTTAGACCGGCGGTAGAGGCCGGTGAGAAGCTCGGCTTTTTACCGGGTGATATGGTGCAAAAAGTCGATCCCTATTTACGACCTCTCTACGATGCCTTGTATGAAATGCTCGGTTTTGAAAAAGTTGCAAAACTGATTGAACGTAATGTTATTGAAGTCGCACCGTTAGCCTTTATGCGGGGTAGAACATTAAATGAAGCGTTCATCATTCTTGATGAAGCACAGAACACCACCATTGAACAAATGAAAATGTTCTTAACACGTATTGGTTTTAATTCAACAGCAATCGTCACTGGCGACATCACACAGGTTGATTTACCCAGCGCGAAACAATCCGGCCTACGTCATGTTATTGATATTTTAAATGACGAAAAAGAAATCAGTTTTACCTTTTTTAAATCGAAAGATGTTGTTCGCCATCCGCTTGTTGCACGAATTCTGGATGCTTACGAAAAACATGAAAAAAACTAGTTTTGTAAGTAACGTATCATGAGTTTTCAGATCGATATCGAAAATGTTTCCAGCATTGATTCCATTCCAGATGAGAAATCAATTATCAAATGGACAAAACTGGCACTGGGAAAAAAGCATAAGAATGCTGAAATCTGTTTAAGAATTATTGATATTGATGAAGGCCAATATCTAAACAAAGAATGGCGTAACAAAGATACCGCAACAAACGTTTTGTCATTTCCTGTTGGAGAAACCATTGAACACGCACCAAATCTGCTTGGTGATATTGTTATTTGCGCACCAATAGTAGAACAAGAAGCAGAGCAACAACAAAAAAACAGTGGCGCACACTGGGCGCACCTCATCATTCATGGCATTTTGCATTTGCAAGGTTATGATCACATGAATCCTGAGGAAGCAACTGTTATGGAAGAAAAGGAAATACAAATTTTAAAAGAAATAGGTTATGCAAACCCTTATGAAGTTGAGTCGAAATAATGTCTAAGAAAAAGGAAGTCAACTACAGAAAATGGCTGAAACGATTTGCCAGCTTATTTTCACGTGAACCGGAAGACCGTGATGCATTGATCGAAATGCTCAGGGATTCCGAACACCGTAATCTACTCGATCCCGATGCCTTGTTAATGATAGAAGGTGCGTTACACGTTTCTGAAATTCAGGTTCGTGACATCATGATTCCGCGTGTACAAATGATCATCATCGAAAACGATGCCGAACCGGAAGATATTCTCTCCGTTGTTGTTGAATCAGGCCACTCTCGCTTCCCTGTTATTGGTGAGTCTAATGATGAAATCGTCGGTATTTTACTCGCAAAAGACTTATTAAGTTATTACGCCAATCCTGATAAAGAATTTGATATAAAAGATGTCATGCGCGCAACCGTTTTTGTGCCAGAAAGTAAACGCCTTAATGTTCTTCTTCGCGAATTCCGTACTAGTCGAAACCATATGGCAATAGTTATAGATGAGTATACTGGTGTAGCCGGCCTTGTAACCATTGAGGATGTGATTGAAGAAATTATCGGTGAAATTGAAGACGAACATGATTTCGAAGAAGATGAAGAAAACATTAATGTTCATGATAACGATCGTTATACCATCAAAGCCTTAACACCGATTATTGAATTCAATGATTATTTCGATATAGCTATTGATGATAATGAATACGATACCGTTGGCGGGATGATTCTCAATATATTTGGTCATTTACCAAAACGAGGCGAATCTATTGAACATGAAGGCTTTAATATAAAAGTTTTACGCGCAGACAAACGACGTGTTCACCTATTACTTTTCACAAAACTATCTGAAGCAGAAACAAGCGAAGAACTAGAAGAAGAATAAAGCCATTTCATTCAGCTTTCCAATACGACAATCTGCTCTTATGCGCTTTTTACCGGCAACTAAATTAACCAAAAGAATTTTATCAATCATAGCAGGAGGCTTAATTCCTTTTGCTTTCGAACCAGTCGGCTTTTATTTTTTAAGCTTTTTCTCTTTAGCTATCTTATTTTATCTTTGCTATAAAACTGATTCTGCAAAAGAAGTATTTATATTAGGTTATCTCTTTGGCCTGTCTATGTTTGGTATAGGCGTAAACTGGCTACATATCAGTATTAATCTGTTTGGCGGTATGCATATTATTGGTGCTTGTTTTTTTACTTTTTTACTTATTGCTTTTATTTCTCTTTACCCTGCTTTATGCGGTTATCTTGCTCACAAGTTTTTTAAGAAATATTGTTTATTTGTTTTGCCTGCATTATGGTTAATCACCGAGTGGGCTCGCGGTTGGGTCTTAACCGGATTTCCCTGGCTTAATATCGGCACCAGTCAAACCGATAGCCTACTTGCTAATTTTGCACCCGTTATTGGTGATTACGGCATTAGTTTTGTTGTTTGTATTATTGCTATATCAATAGTAAATCTGTTTATTGGTAAGCTTAAAGAAAAAATTATTAGCACAAGCATCATACTACTCATTTTTGTTGCTTCTTTATTACTAGAAAAAGTTAACTGGACTGAAACAAATGGACAAACACTTGATGTCACACTTGTACAAGGTGCAATACCACAGAAAATAAAATGGCACCCGGAGTTTCGTGACAAGACTTATGAAATTTATTCAAGCTTAAGTCAGCCTTATTGGTCATCAGACTTAATCATTTGGCCAGAAACCGCAATACCTTCTTACTATCATACTGCCAGTGACTTTATTGACAAAATTTCAGAAACAAGACAAAACGCAAACGCTTACTTTATGAGCGGTATTGTTAATAAAGATAGCGCTTCTGATAAATACTTTAATAGTATTTTATTAATAGATGGCGCTCATCGCTTTTATAACAAACATCATCTTGTTCCTTTTGGCGAATATCTACCATTAAAATCTATGCTTGACCGTTTCTTACGTTTTTTACAAATACCCATGTCTGATTTTTCATCAGGAAAATTTGAGAATAAACTTTTAAAAACAGACAAAGCTGTTTTCGGCATGAGCATTTGTTATGAAGATGCGTATGGAACAGAAATAAGACAATCGCTTCCTGATGCCAATATTTTAGTTAATGTCAGTAATGATGCCTGGTTTGGTGATTCATTTGCACCGCATCAACATTTGCAAATTGCACGAATACGCGCAATAGAAAGCGGCCGTTATTTATTACGAGCAACGAATACGGGAATATCGGCTGTTATAGATAATAAAGGAAAAGTCATTGCTAAATCACCACAGTTCAAACCTCATGCTTTAAATGTAGAAGCAGAACTATTCAATGGCGCAACACCATTCAGTCAATATGGTAATACCTTTATTTTATCACTTAGTTTTTTTATTTTATTACTAAGCTTTTTAATTAATCGTAAATAATTTATCTTATATTAGATGTAAATTCAGATAATTCAGAAACTAACTTTGCCTTGCTAATATTTTATTTTTTTCTCTTCACTTTGATACGTTTAATCATTTAGATAGTTTCTTCTAGATTGACTTATTGACGCACTGTGATGAAACCGTATGCATCTAAGCGATATTGATAGCGTCTCTAGAATATGAGAGTAATGAGTGTTATTTAATAATCTTCATCCAGGATTTCTAACAGAGTCTCAGCCTCATCAATCAATAGAGTTCGTTGACTTTCTACTTCCAGGTTTTTCAATTGTTGGAATATTTCGACGTAGCGCTGTTTAATAAGACGGAATTCAAATGAATTATGTAGTTGCATCATCCAATCTAGTTCCGGTTCAGTAATATTAGTTTTTACTGCTTCAGGAATATTTTTAATATAATCGATCGATTCAAAATTTGAATTGTGCAATATATCGAGATCTTCCACCGTTTCCTTAAGTATAAAGGGGATAAAATAAACGTTTGAGATCATCAGCTCTGCGAGTTTTCGGCTGGCTTCGTCCAATTGTTGCATTCTATATAAGCTCAATGACCAACACAGCTTTTGTACCGGTTCTCCCATATCATCTGGGAATTCGGATTCATACCATGTAATGTGTTCGCGTGTTTTATTCAAATCATCTAGTAGAAAACAATAACTAAATAATGCATAGCGTTTATTACCGTCATCACGAACAGCTCCGTGTTCCTTCTTCTCTTTTTCAAATTCGGCTTCGTAAGCTGAGATTGTGCTTCTCAACTCTTCTTCTGTATCAGGAAAACTTAACATGGCGCATCAATACCTCTTATCATAGAAGTTTTTAAAAATGCAGGAGGCAAAAAACAAAGTTTAAATAATTACACTTTAAATTGTTTTTTTATTTGAGCTTCTCCTTGTCACAATAAATACTATAAAATATTCAAGAATTATAAACAATTATTGAAGCTTATCATTAGAATAATGTGATATAGCTGTATCAATATATTTTGTCATAGACAAACTAGCACACCTATGTCCGTATACCGTGTCACACTTAAGTATGGCGCCAAACAAGCCTTTAATATCATGACTTTTTATAGCACTTAGTTATAGTGCAGAAATATACTTTTCCATCTTATTTCAAAATACTTCCGGTGCGGGGTCAGGTCTTGAATCTTGAATTAATTTCTTGTATTGATGTTAATTAAAGGGGTCAGAGCCCTTTTATCTGTATTCTGTATTAATTTGCGTAATACTTTCTCTGTCTGCATGGTGATGACCTCGTAATGATGGATTTCGTCACCAGTTCTGATCTAAAATCATCATGTAGATTCACCTTTTCAAAAAATAACTTTTGTAAGGCGTTGTTGTAGATAGAGATTTTACAATTATTCGTGGGGATAAGTCAGACACTGACCCTTTTGATTCATTTATACATACTTTAAGGAGCACGCAAAATGACTGAAGTAAACCGCGTATGGCGATTACGTAAACGTCCTGTAGGTGATATACGTGATGGTGATTTGAGTCTTGAAGAAGAGCCTATCCCTGAACCTGCTGATGGAGAATGCCTATTCCGGCTTAACTATTTATCGTTAGATGCAACTAACAGGATGTGGATGAGTGATGTACAGCAATATATGCCACCTGTGACTATTGATGATCCCATGCGTGGCGTCGTTTGTGGAACCGTTATAAAAAGTAATAACCCGGCTTTTAAAGAGGGTGAGATTGTCAGCGGACTTGGTACTTGGGCAGATTATCAAATTGGTAGCCCCGAGACTGTGAGTGTATTAGAGAACAGTGGTTCAGTGCCAGTAATCGATGCGTTTGGTACATTTGCGATCGCTGCACCAACTGCTTATATCGGATTACTAGAGATTTCGGAACCCAAAGCAGGAGAGACCGTTGTTATTTCAACGGCTGCAGGTTCGGTAGGTTCTATCGTCGGACAGATTGCCAAGATCAAGGGTTGCCATGTTGTAGGAATTACCGGTACTGATGAAAAATGTAAGTGGATTACTGAAGACCTAGGTTTTGATGAGGCGATTAATTATAAAACTGAAAATTTATCAGAAGCACTAGATCGTACCTGTCCTAATGGCATAGACGTTTATTTTGAAAATGTAGGCGGTGAAATTTTCGATACTTGTCTTGCGAATATGAACATGTATGGTCGTGTAACAGTTTGCGGATTAATATCACATTACAATTCCAGCGAAGAAATACCAGGACTAAAGAATTATCCATTAATTCTAATGAATCGTCTCAAGATACAAGGGTTTATCATATTAGATTATATGGATCGCTATCCAGAGGCAATCACGGCAATTACTCAATGGATGGCAGAAGGTAAAATTAAGGTGCAACAGGATGTTGTTGATGGACTTGAGAATGCCGTTGAGACTGTTAAAAAACTTTATAACGGTACTAATACTGGTAAGTTAATGGTTCGTGTGCAAGATGTGTAAAGCTTCGTTTTCGCAGCCAGTACTATGATAAGGAACGAATGAGAAACTAGAGATCTTTAGACTTTCTGAATGAACTAATTTGTTCAAGACGCGCTTTTAACTCAAGTTCGTTTTCGGCCATTGAT
>JBELBG010000003.1:0-1579 GCA_042095435.1 Thiotrichaceae bacterium
AGCAAATCAACGCGAGATACACAGTATTTTTTCTAACCTTGTTTTTAATGCTGTGCAATATACCCCGGAAAATAGTTCTATAGACATTGAGTGGCATCAAAATGATCGCGGTGCGTATTTCAGTGTCAGTGATAATGGTTATGGAATTAAAGCTCAGCATATTCCTCGCTTAACCGAACGGTTTTATCGTGTTGATACGGGTCGTTCGCGAGAACAGGGAGGAACGGGTTTGGGCTTAGCTATTGTTAAGCATGCTTTAGCTCGGTGCGAGGCAGAGCTCATTATAGAAAGTGAAGTTGGTAAAGGCAGTGTGTTTCGTTGCTTTTTTCCTGAATCACTCATTATTCGGGTGGGAAATAATAAGAATACGGCTGTTTCTGGCTAACTTTAGTCTCGTTAAGCAGAAGGAATAAACACTTCTTCTTTGTCATCAAACTGTAATACTCCTTTAACTATTGTGTCATTTCATCTCCTGATAATCACCGGGTGTTTTTTAAACAGTTTCTATTAAATATCTCAAGGAGATAAACCACAATGAAAATTAAGAGAATCTCTGCAATATTAGTTGCTCTCTCTCTCTCAATGCCGGTAATGGCAGAAGACAAAGTTGATGCTGGTTTGGCTGATTATGCCAAGGCTAGTGGCGTATCAGGTAACATCAGTAGTGTTGGTTCTGATACTTTAGCGAACTTAATGACTTTTTGGGCTGAAGAATTCAAACGCCTTTATCCAAATGTAAATGTTCAAATACAAGCAGCAGGTTCTTCAACTGCGCCACCAGCTCTAAGTGAAGGTACTTCAAACTTTGGTCCTATGAGTCGTAAGATGAAGGACAAAGAAGTTACAGCATTTGAAGGCAAGTTTGGTTACAAGCCAACTCCAATCGCAGTTGCGATTGATGCATTAGCTGTATATGTAAACAAAGATAACCCAATTGAAGGTCTATCTATCCCACAAGTTGATGCGATGTTTTCTGCTACCCGTAAATGCGGTCATGCAAACGACATCAAAACCTGGGGTCAATTAGGCTTAACCGGTGACTGGGCAAATCGTCCTGTCCAGCTTTATGGTCGTAACTCAGTTTCGGGTACCTACGGTTACTTTAAAAAGAAAGCACTTTGTAAAGGCGACTACAAGGATAGTGTTAACGAACAGCCAGGTTCAGCTTCAGTTGTTCAGGGTATAACCAAATCACTTAACGGTTTAGGCTATTCTGGTATTGGCTATAAGACTTCAGGCGTTAAAGCTGTGCCTTTAACCAAGAAAGAAGGTGGCGAATATATCGAAGCAACACCAATAAATGCCTCAAAAGGTAGTTATCCATTAGGTCGTTTTCTGTATGTTTACGTTAACAAACAACCGAACAAAGCCCTTCCTCCTTTGGAAAAAGAATTCATGAAAATGGTTCTTTCTAAAACGGGTCAGCTTGTTGTTGTAAAAGACGGTTACATTCCTCTTCCAGCGAAAGTTGCTGAAGGTGAATTAGCTAAGCTTAAGTAAGTTAGGAAGATGAAAGACGTTTAACAAAATTCCCCTCTCTGGTGAATGTCTGGAAACCCCGCTTCGGCGGGGTTTTTTT
>JBELBG010000004.1:0-18263 GCA_042095435.1 Thiotrichaceae bacterium
TGCATGTGGTTGATGAAGCAACCGGCCCCTGGGGTGTCAAAGTCACACGTATTGAAATTAAAGATATTTCGCCACCAAAAGATCTGGTTGACTCAATGGCGCGTCAAATGAAAGCAGAGCGAGATAAACGTGCGGCGATTCTCGAAGCAGAAGGTTTAAAACAGGCAGCCATCCTCGAAGCAGACGGTGAAAAGCGAGCGGCGATTCTCGAAGCAGAGGGTCGTAAAGAGTCAGCCTTCCGTGATGCAGAAGCAAGAGAACGTGCGGCTGAAGCGGAAGCAAAAGCAACAACAGATGTTTCTAATGCGATAGCAACCGGTGATATGCAGGCTGTTAACTATTTTGTTGCTACAAAATATGTTGATGCATTAAAAGATATCGCTTCCGCACCTAACCAGAAAGTTATCTTAATGCCTTTAGAAGCCAGTAACGTGATTGGTGCGATTGGTGGTATTACAGAAATAGCGAAAGAAGCATTTGGTAAAGAAAAGGGTGCTGATAATCAAGCATAATCGGAGATAAGTTATGGAAATGTTAGACCAGATACAGTTTTGGTATTGGTTAGTAGCGGCGGTTGTTATGATCGTTATAGAAATGTTGTTACCACTTGCCTACTTCCTCTGGATGGGGGTTTCCGCATTTATTGTTGGCTTATTATTATTTGCAATCCCTTCAATGCCATTACTGATACAAGTCATTATTTTTGGTGCTTTGTCGATTATTACGTTAGTACTTTATAAAAAGCATGAAAAAGCCAACCCGACTGTTAATGATGAACCGAACCTGAATCGTCGTGGTGAACAATACGTAGGAAGAATATTTACTCTGGATGAAGCGATTGTGAACGGTGTTGGTAAGGTTAAGGTCGATGATTCAACCTGGAAGGTAAAAGGGGCTGATATGCCTGCCGGCGCTAAAGTGCGCGTGATGAGTGTTGACGGTACAGTTTTTAATGTTGAAACAGAAACGATATACGCAGAATAATATATCGTTATGCAACATGCTGAGCGAGAGCCCAACTAACATGTTCTCTAACTAAAGCCGAGGGATCATTCTCTCGGCTTTTTAATGCATTAATCACTTCATTTGAACTTGTTGTATTACCTAGACCTACAGCAATATTTCTTGACCAACTTTCATAGCCTATTCTTCTTATAGCTGAACCTTCGGTATTCTTTAAAAAATCTGTTTCTGTCCAAGCAAATAATTCGATCAATGTTGGTGAATCCAGACCATGACGTACACGAAAGTCATCTTCTTCTGAATTTTTAGAAAACTTGTTCCAAGGGCAGATTAATTGGCAGTCATCACAACCATAGACTCGGTTACCAATCATCTTACGGAACTCTTCCGGTATAGAATCTTTTAATTCAATTGTTAAGTAAGAGATACAGCGGCGGGCATCAACTTGCATAGGCGCTACGATTGCATTAGTCGGGCAAACATCAATGCAGGCATTACAACTACCACAGTGATGTTTAGTAAAGACTTTATCTGCTTGCAGCGGTAAGTCGGTATAGATTTCACCCAGGAAAAACCAGGAGCCGGCTTTCGGGTTTATTAAGTTACTGTGTTTGCCTATCCAACCTAGTCCGGCATTACGCGCCAGTGCCTTTTCCAAAACCGGTGCACTATCAACAAAACAACGATAACCAAAGTCACCGATTTTATTTTCAATTTTATTTGCCAGTTTTTGTAAACGATGTCGCATTAGCTTGTGATAGTCTCGCCCCATCGCATAACGCGATATATAAGCCAGCTTATTGTTATTTAAAACTTGCATCGGGTGTTTACTGGAAGGAGGCATATAGTCCATTCTTACCGAGATAACACAAGCTGTCCCGGCAATTAAATCTTCGGGTCGGCTTCGTTTTGTCCCATGTGATTCCATATAGGTCATCGAACCATGCCGTTCTTGCTTAAGCCAGTTTAAAAGATAAGTTTCATCATCACTCAATTCGGTATTTGTAATACCAAGTTGTTGGAAGCCAAGTTCTTTGCCCCAGCTTTTTATCTCTTTTTTTAATTGAATTAAATCCATGCAGAAAAGTTTAAGGCAAATTATTTTTTGTTTTATGTTGCACCGCACTATGGTTGTGCTCGTAATTGCAATGATAGTGCAATTTTCACTTTTTATTAAGGTTAAAATCAATTAAGTTATTGAAAAATAAATAATTAATAGTCTGGCATAAGGCTTGCTTATAACAATGTGTAGATAGTCACTCTCAAACCTCCTCAGACTATCCTCTACTCCAAGCTTTTGGGCGTCTCCTCGACGCCCAATTTTTTTTTGTACAGGATGTACTGTCATGCTTTGTCAGGAATAATTGCCGAAGAACAAACAAGTGATGACTTCAACGGCGATACGGCGCCTCCACTCTATTATTAAAAAACATAAAATGATAATGACTGTTTCATCTCGCCGAATCATCAAGATAACGCTATGATTAACAGCATAATGATTAATAAAAGAATAAAAATTAATGTTTGAATTTATCAGCAGATGGTATCGACGCTATTTTACCGATCCACAAGCGTCATTATTAGTTGTTTTACTTGTTATCAGTATCGTCATATTGGCAACAATGGGCAAAATGCTGGCACCACTGTTTGCTGCTTTAATTATTGCCTATTTACTTGAAGGCTCGGTCGCGATACTAGAAAAAAGAAAAATGCGGCGGCTCTGGGCCGTTAACCTTGTGTACATGATCTTTGTTGCTTTTATGATGTTTCTGGTGCTTGTTCTGTTGCCAATACTTTCAAGACAAGTCAGCCAGTTTTTTAAAGAAGTACCAGATATGATTAGTAATGGCCAGGCTTTGTTATTGCGATTACCTGAACAGTACCCTGAGTTAGTTTCGGCGGAATATATTGAAGAATTAATTACAACGATTCAATACGGTTTAAGTGACTTAGGACAGAGTATTTTATCGGTTTCTGTTGCCTCATTACCGGCGATTATTACAGTGCTTGTTTACCTGATATTGGTGCCGTTAATGATATTTTTCTTTCTTAAAGATAAATCTACCATTCTGGAATGGATGGGACGTTTTTTACCTAAAGAAAGGCAATTAGTGAATGAAATCTGGGTCGAGATGGATGGCCAAATTGGTAATTATGTTCGCGGGAAGGCGTATGAAATTCTTATTGTTGGCGGAGTAAGTTATGTTGTTTTTGTACTTTTTGGATTGAACTATGCTTCTTTGCTGGCAATGATTGTTGGCCTATCCGTATTAATCCCTTATATCGGTGCAGCGGTTGTAACGTTACCGATCGCTTTTGTTGCGTATTTCCAATGGGGGTTTAGTTCAGAGTTTATCTGGCTGA
The DNA here is from genome assembly GCA_042095435.1 of Thiotrichaceae bacterium. Classification (GTDB taxonomy): domain Bacteria; phylum Pseudomonadota; class Gammaproteobacteria; order Eutrophobiales; family Eutrophobiaceae; genus UBA7359. Next base: position 3,328 of record JBELBG010000004.1, read on the forward strand.
TGATCAGTTACGGCATTATTCAGTTTCTTGATGGCAATGTGCTTGTGCCGATACTTTTTTCCGAGGCTGTTAATTTACATCCTATCGCTATTATTGTTGCGATACTTGTGTTTGGTGGTCTTTGGGGATTTTGGGGTGTTTTCTTTGCTATTCCATTGGCAACATTAGTCAAGGCTTTGATTAATGTTTGGCCTATTCACGAAGGCGATGATGTTACTCTAAGAGGGAAATTATAGAAAAAGGACAAAGCGAATAATTTGAAACAGTACTTAATGAATTTTATTTCTATATTCACTAATTAATAACGTCAGATCATCATTATTAGACATGTCTTTTGAAAACTGCTTAGCATGATTATAAATAGCCGGAACTAACTCTTTGTAGCTCAGTTTGCGATTATGATTAATAAAGTCTAATAAGCGATTTACGTTATATGCGTTTTTTGTAGCATCTCTCCATTCAGTCAGACCATCAGTATAGCCAATAATTGATATGTCTCTTCAATATATCGAACTGGTTCATCTTCAAATAAACCAAGAGGGCATCCGGCTTCTTTAAAGGCAATAAGCTCAGAATTCTCTGAAGGAATGATAATCAATGATGGGTGTCCCGCATGACTAACTCGCATAAAACCATCGGGTGATATTCTAAATAGAACGCCTGTAACAGAACGGCCCGTATGTCGAGAAGAAATTAATTGATTTAATTTTCTTAAAGAATCATCTGTAGTTAAATTTGGTGTCAGGCTATCAATAGCAATATGTACCATCATGGTCATTAATGCAGCGGAAATACCATGTCCAGTTGCATCGCCGAGAAAGATAGCGAGTTCGCGTTCCCGATTCAAGATGAAGTCATAAACATCTCCCGAAACAAAGTCATAAGGTTTGTAGATTAAATCGATATCAAGATAATCAACATCGACAATTTCCGGCAAAACCGATTGCTGAAAATCAGCGGCAAGTTCCAACTCGTGTTGGTAGTCTCGTTCTGAAGCAGGAATAATTTTTTCTTGAAACGCGTGCTGCATTGTTTATTAATTAAGTAGTCTAGCCTGTACTTAATATCGGCAATGGACAGGTTTTCTTAAGGTTGCTTTGCAACTATTGAACGGACTATGGGAAAAACTAGTCGCATCTCAGTTCGGATACGACCAGCCTTTGGAAAACTTAATCTTCCCATGTGTTGATTTTGTAGTCCTTACCGTTGTACGGCATGATCCACATTTGGTACATACAGGTGAACCACATAAATGTGGATGCCAGCGAATAACCAACACCACCGATTATCGTGAACCAGGCAAAGCCCGCATACCATTTGGTTAACCACCATGAAACGATATCAAGTATCAGGAATAAGAATGGCGTTAATATCACTGTTTCTTTTAACCACTTTGGAATGCCTACTGAAAAGCTAAAGATAAAGCCCATAATAAAAAAGATAAAAGCGATACCAAATAAATGAATGTGTGAAACACGTGTTAATGAATCAACAGATGCGCCTTGATCAGCTTTGGCTGCTTCACTCATTACTTCAAACTTGGAAATGGCAGGTAAGCCGGGAATATTGCCATGACATCCGGCACAATATAGCTCAACATCCTTTTTAATTTCAGTGTCCCAGGTTTCTTTTGGAGCGCCGTCTCTGGCCCAGTGAATCATTTTCGCACGGACTTCTTCCGGCGCCTTATCTTTCATCGAACCGTTTAATTTGGCTTCGAGTTTACTATTACCGCGGTTGCCGTAATAACTGTAGACAACATCGTCGACGGACAAGCCAAGCTTACCGTCTGCCATACCGTGTGTTAACAGAATTTGAGCTCCGGCCACTAATAGCCCAAAGCCTATGGTTAAAAGGTAACCGCTGAAAAGCATACGGACAGATAACCCGAGACTTGGCAGGTTAAACCAGGTTGTTTCATGTGGTTGTTTCATGTGGTTCTCGCTTTATTATTGTATTATGTAGCGATAGTGGCGCTAATCTTCCTCGGTAATAAGTCTAGATGAGCTTATGAATTTTATCTAGGCTACTCTAGATAATATTTAAAGTGCTTCGTTGGCAAAATCAGCTAGTCGTGACCGTTCTCCACGCATTAAGGTTATATGACCACTGTGTTCCCAGTGTTTGAATCGATCAACGAGATAAGTTAGACCAGACGTTGTTTCTGATAAGTAGGGGGTATCAATTTGAGAAATATTACCCAGAATTATCATTTTACTACCAGGGCCTGCGCGCGTGATTAATGTTTTCATTTGCTTTGCAGTCAGGTTTTGCGCTTCATCAATAATGATATAGCGGTTTAAAAAAGTACGACCACGCATAAAGTTTAATGACCGAATTTTTATACGTTTGGTCAATAAATCAGATGTTGCTGCTCGCTCCCAATCGCCGCTGTCTTCGGAGTTGGTAAGTACTTCCAGATTATCCATCAGCGCACCCATCCAGGGTGCCATTTTTTCTTCTTCAGTGCCGGGTAAAAAACCAATGTCTTCTGCAACAGGAATGGTAACGCGCGATATTATAATTTCCCGATATAATTTTTTATCCATGACTTGTTCCAGTCCTGATGCGAGCGTTAGCAATGTTTTGCCCGTACCCGCAGCACCAAGAATGGTGACCAGATCAATATTAGGATCCATTAATAAATTTAATGCAAAGTTCTGTTCTCTGTTTTTTGCCGTCACGCCCCAAACAGATTGTTTATCTGTTCTGTAATCAATAACGTGTACCAGTGTTGTTTTCTCTTCGCTAACTGTTTTTACCAGTGCTTCAAAACCTGCTTCTTCTTCGGTATATAAACTTTGATAGGGATAACATTCTTCTAATGGTTTTCCCTGAATCTCATAAAGTGAGCGCATGTCTTCCTGCCAGGAAGTTAATGCTTCTGATTTTGTTTCCCAAAAGTTATCCGGCAGTTTGTTTATGCCGGTATAAAGCAAATCAGCATCATCAAGAACCTTATCATTAGTATAGTCTTCAGCATGTACGCCAATGACCTGTGCCTTAATGCGTAAGTTAATATCTTTTGATACCAGTGTAATAATTTTTTCGGGATACTTTTTTTGTAAAGAAAGCGCTGTGCCGAGTATTGTGTTGTCTGCATTTTTTCCGGGTAAATTTTCCGGTAAAGAGTCATGCATGATTTGAGTTTGTAAAAACAAACGCCCACTGGCTTCACTGTGTCCATTCAAATGCAAGGCATGATGCAGTTCAAGGCCGTTATTAATATCACCTGAATCAGCCGAACTGATTATTTCATCAATAAAACGACTAACCTGTCGCACATTCCGGGCAACTTCAGATACGCCTTTTTTTCCGGCATCAAGTTCCTCAAGAACAACCATGGGGATAAAAACATCATGCTCTTGAAAGCGGAACAACGAAGCTGGATCGTGCATCAAAACATTCGTATCAAGTACGAAAAATCTGGGGAGATCTTTTTCCGACATGTATTTTTTTAAATTTATAGTTTTAGAGGTTTTTTACAGCTTCCAGTACTTCCTCAACATGGCCTTTCACTTTCACTTTGCGCCATTCATTTCGCAAGATACCTTTTTCATCGATAAGGAAAGTAGAGCGTTCTATACCCATGTGTTTTTTTCCATACATGTTTTTTTCTTTAATAACATCAAAAATAGAGCAGAGTTTTTCATCTTCATCTGAAATCAGATCAAAATTGAATTTTTGTTTATCCTTAAATTTTTCATGAGAGGAAAGCGAATCTCTTGAGACGCCAAGAATGCGCGTATTACGTGAACTAAATTTACGGATATTGTCACGAAAATCCTGTCCTTCTAATGTGCAGCCTGGTGTACTGTCTTTAGGGTAAAAATAGATAACGATATTTTTATCTTTTAGTTCCGAGAGTTTGATTGTTTGATTGCCAGTTGCAGGCAGGCTGAACTGCGGTACTTTTTTTCCAATACTGACTTTACTCATAATTTAATAATAACTCGTTTATCCTAATTTTAGTAATTTAAAGTTTATACAAGTGGACTCTTTAGTGAAGCTCTATTTTACAGGTTCCATTATTGCATCCAGATTAAGACGATCACAAAAATCGATAAAATCGCCGCGAATAGCTGAAATCGATATATCCACTGGAATATTGATTAACATGTGCAGGGAAAACATTTTTGCGTTAGTTTGTGAGGCCAGATACGTATTCGACGACATTTCCTGAATATCTAACTCATTGCTCGCCATAAAATCGGCAATATCGAAGATAATGCCTGTTTGATCCATACCGACAACGTCCACAGCATAGGGCATTGAATCGCCTTTTGCGGATTCTATTTCTGTTCTTTCTGAGAGTATTTTGACTCGGTGTTGTTGCTCCAGTTTACCTAGCATAGACTCAATTTTGGCAAGCGCATCCCAGCTCCCAGACAGAAAAAGCATCAGCGAAAGCTTGTTGCCAACAACCTTGAACTGGCTATCGACAATATTACAGCCGCTGGATTCTGCCAGTTTTGAGAAAGTCCGGATGATTTCATTTGAATTATCAATAAGCGTACTGATAATAAGCTGTTTTTGCATACTTTACGGTGTGGATACCTGATAAATTTTTGTGAAATAGTGTCTTATTTTATCCTAATTTACGCAATCTAATTTTTTAATGAATAGAAAGCCTATTGTCCTTGTCATAGTGACGTATGATTAAGTACCATACACGTTTTTTGTCAATTACTCATAATAAAATTCTTATGTTAACTGGAAGCATGGTTGCCGTTGTTACCCCGATGCAGGAGGGGGTGCGGTCTGATACAGAGCTCGATTATCAAGCTTTGGAAAAACTCCTCGAATTTCATATAGAGCAGGGAACTGATGCGATTGTTTCAGTTGGAACAACGGGCGAATCTGCCACGCTGACAGAAAAAGAGCATTGTGAAGTCATTGCCAAAACAGTAGAAATTGTAAATGGTCGAATTCCGGTTATTGCGGGAACAGGTGCAAACTCAACCATTGAGGCTATTTCGTTGACTCAATGTGCAAAGAAAGTTGGCGCTGATGCCTGTTTACTGGTGACACCTTATTACAACAAACCGACACAGGAAGGTCTTTACCAGCATTACAAAGTCGTTGCTGAAACGGTTGATATTCCGCAAATTCTTTACAATGTACCGGGTAGAACGGCTTGTGACATGTTGCCGGAAACTGTTATTCGTCTTTCTAAAGTTGAGAATATTATTGGTGTAAAAGAAGCGACGGCTGATTTATCACGTGTCAAAGTTATTCGTGACGGTGTTAATGATGATTTTGTTTTATTGAGTGGTGATGACGAAACAGTAAAAGATTTCATTTTACAGGGTGGTCACGGCACTATTTCTGTGACTGCGAATGTTGCACCAAAAGCCATGCATGAAATGTGTGCTTTGGCAGCAAAAGGCGATGCTGAGGGCGCAACAAAAATTGATGAAACTCTAATAGGTTTACATAAAAAGCTTTTCATTGAATCTAACCCTATTCCCGTAAAATGGGCTGTACATAAAATGGGATTTATTCAAGCCGGAATAAGACTACCGATGACCTGGATGTCTGAATCTGTAGAAGCAGAATTACTAGATGCCATGAAACTGGCAGGAGTGTTATAAAAATAATATGTTAATTTTAAGAAACCTTGTTTTATTTATTTGTGCGTTAAGCATGTTTGGCTGTTCATCATTACCGGGTCTGGGAGAAATTTTACCTGATAAACAAAAATCCTATCAAAAGAGTCGTGATTTACCTGCTTTGGAAGTGCCGCCCGATCTAACAGTTACAGAAGGGGAATATGCTGCAGCTATTCCAAGCGATCAGGAAGCAAATACATTAAGTGAGTTTGAAAGACAGCGCGCAGCCGGTACACGTAAGTCTTTGGGTGGCGCAGTGCTTGGTGGTGGGGAATCTGAAGGAGAACAATGGTTAGCGTTACAAGGTAATGCAGCTGATATTTGGAGCCAATTAGGACAGTTCTGGTTAGATAAAGGTTATGTGCTTGATATTAACGATGCTGAGTTAAGCGTTTTAGAAACGGACTGGAAAGAAGAGCAAGGTGTTAAACATCGGTTTAAGATTTTTGCTGAGCCTGGTCAGTCAGGTGATACCATTATTTTTCTATCCAGTGAAAGACAAGAGTCACTTGAAGGTACCTGGTTGGAAGCAGCACCCGATGCTGAATTGGAAAAGAAAACCATTCGTAAATTAAGTTTGCATTTTTATGGGACAGAATTTGAAGACACTGGCAGTGTAGCAACTACAGCTAACAAACCTTCTCCATCAACACCAAAACCGGTTAAACCAAAAGCAGAAATACTTGATTTAGGTGAAGGCAAAAGCTATTTAGCTATTCCACAGGAGTTCACAAGAGCATGGCGCGATACAGAGCTAGTACTGCAACGTGCCGGTTATATCGTACAAGAAAAGAGCCAGGAAAAAGGAATGTATAAGTTTCTTTACTTCAAACCAAAAGGTGAAGAGAAGAAAAGTTTACTTAAAAAGCTAAAATTCTGGGGTGATGATGATGATGAAGGCATGCCATATCAATTAAACTTGACCGGTGTCGGTGCTAAAACCGAAATCATTATCATGGATGAAGACGGTGAATGGGAGACCGGTGAGGACGCAGGAGTAATCCTTGCGAAGTTAAAAGAATTATATAATCAGCTTTAATCTTATCTAACTGCATCTTCACGATAGGTGAAGATGCAAGGGTTGCATATTAATAACATTTTCACTTTTCTTTTCTGAAGGTTTCGCTTTTTACGGAGAGTTTCTCTTTCAAAGATGAAAAAGAAACTAAAGCGTCGTTCTTGTGCAGCCATTTCGCCATAAAGATGGGAAGCGTAATTAAATAGAATATAGAATTAAAAGAACTAAAGGGTTAACGTTTCTTAACAAACTTCATTAAACGTCGTCGTTTGGCAACCTGTCTATCTGTTAACTTATTCTTCTTTCCTTTAAACGGATTGTCTCCACCTTTAAAGTCGATTAATACTGTTGTACCAATGAGTTTTAATTGCTGACGAAATATCTTTTGTAAATAACGTTTGTATGCGTCAGGTACTTTGTCGATTTGATTGCCATGTACAATGACACGTATCGGATTTGTCTGACCAATGTGTGCATAGCGAAGTTTAATTCGTCGACCTTGAACCAGTTGTGGTGGTGTTTTGTTAACCGCATATTCAAGTATTTCAGTCATGTCAGACGTTGACACATCAAGCCTTAATGATTTTTCAATTTTATTAATGGTTTTAAAAATATTGCCGACACCCGTACCATGTAAAGCAGATATGTCGTGATGGATTGCATAATCCATAAAAGCAAACTTACGATCTAATTGTGCTTTGACTCTTTCCTTGTCTGAACTTTCCATGCCATCAAGTTTATTAATTGCAATGATTGCGGATTTGCCACTGTCTTCGATCATCCCAAGCAAGGTGCTGTCTTGTTCAGTTATTCCTTCGCTTGCATCAATAACAAGAATGATGATGGTTGCCGCTTCAATGGCTTCAAATGATTTAAGGATGCTGAATTTTTCGATGACATCATGAACTTTACTTTTTCTGCGCACGCCTGCTGTATCGATTAGAACATAGTCCTTATTATTTTTTTGAAACGGGACTTTAATGCTGTCGCGTGTTGTGCCAGGGTGATCAAACGCAAGCACACGCTCTTCTCCAATCATGCGATTTACCAATGTTGATTTACCAACATTCGGTCTGCCTAATACTGAAATTGTCAGGCCTTCTATTTCTTCTTCAATCTCTTCATCTGTTTCAGGAATTAATTCTGAAGCTTCATCAAGTAATTTATTCACACCATCACCGCGTTTTGCCGAGATAGGCCAGATGGAATCAAGTCCCAGGCTGGCAAACTCACTGACTGCCATGGTGGCATCTTGTCCTTCTAGTTTATTGATGGCTAAAAAAATAGGTTTGTCTAATTTCCTGAATTCTCTAATCAGTGTTTCGTCTACGTTTGTTAAACCGGTGCGGCCATCAACTATCCAGATCAGTACGGATGCTTCGCTTGCAGCGAGCATGGATTGTTCGGTCATTAATTCTGCAACATCTGCACTGTCATGATCTTCTTCGCCTATACCACCAGTATCAATGATGAGAAAAGTTCTGTGATCGTGATGACAGTAACCGTATTGACGATCGCGCGTGACGCCAGGACGGTCAGCAACTAATGCATCACGACTTGAAGTTAAACGGTTAAATAAGGTGGACTTACCAACATTGGGACGACCAACGATGGCGATTACGGGTTTCATAAACTGTTTTAATGATTAGGTTAAATGAATTCTTGAGACAATAGCTGATATTTTACGCTTGATACAAGCGGCTATTTATTCATCGCCTGTGAAAATTTTGAAAATATCACTTAAAGAAGTACCATCAGATTCATCAGATTCATCAGATTCCTCAGAACTTTGTTCTTCTGTTGATATAGTTGTTTCGGATACAATCTCTTCTGGCACATAGGCTGGTTCAATGCCAACATAAGTAAAAGCAGCGAGAGTACCACCGCTCGAATAAGCAAACAGTGTCTCGTTAGAAATGATGGGTTGTGTCAAAATAGGTTGGCGATCAATTTTTACGCGACCTGAAATAGCCCCGGTCGATTTATCCAGCCAATGTAAATAACCTTCCAGGTCTCCGATAATGACTCTATCGCCAAGTACGGCCGGTCCAGTGACCTTCCTGTGAGCCAGTTTTCCCTGTTCCCATATTGATGTGCCGGAAAAACGATCGATAGCCCAGACATGTCCGGTATCTTCGGTCACATATAGACTGCTTTCATCTGCGGCCAGCTCTGAATGGGAAGAAATATCTCGTTGCCATAATACTGTTCCACTATCCAACGCCAGCGCCGAAACATTTGCCTGAAAAGTAGTGACATAAATAATATCGTCAACGATTAAAGGTTGTGCATCTATATCAACCATTCTTTCCAGTTCACTTCGGCCTCTGGAAATAGCGACTTTAGTTTCCCAAACTAATTTACCGGTTTTGAGTTCGAGTGCGGTTAGTCGCCCGCCATCAAATCCAGCAATAATTAAACCGTTCGAAATGGCAGGTGTACTTGTTCCACGCAGTGTTAAAGCCGGGACAGTACGATCATAGACCCATAAACGTTTGCCGTCTGTAGCATCTAATGCGAAAATTTTTCCGTCAATCGTTCTAATAACAACAACGCCATCAGATTCTTTTGGTGAAGATAGAATTTCGCTGGATACTCTCGAACGCCAGAGTTCTTCGCCTGTTTCCGCAGAAAGACAAAGTACTTCTCCTTCGTCGGTGCCAACCATGACCAAAGCATTATCAGCGCTGGGGCCGCCGGTGATTGATAATTTACTTTTATTTTTCCAGATGTTTTTACCTGTATCAGCAAAAAGTCCTGCAATATTACCGCGTGTATCAGCAATAAAAATTTTGTCATCCAGAACAGCTGGAACAAGCTTAATATATAACTCGTCTGTGCCTTTACCAACATTTTGTGACCAGACTTTGTCTAATTGAGTCGACTCTGCAAAGTCGCTGAGTTCAGTTGGCGGCTCTGTATTATCGCCACCGCCACCCATAAAGTTGTTGAGTGCTTTTTTAGCACCACAGCCAAAGCATGTGGAGACAACGATTAATAATAAGAAAACGCGGAGACTGGAAAGCACTAGCTTTTGCCTAAATCATCCAGTTTCATCTGAAGAATGGGGTTGCTACCGCTAGCACTATTTGCCAGTGCACTTTCGTAAGCTTGCCGTGCTTCATCAACTTTATCTTGTTTAACGAGAATATCACCACGTAACTCTTCATACCGCGAAGAAAAGTCACCGGTATTGCTTGTATTAAGTGTTTTTTCAGCATCAGCTAATTTATCAGCAGCAATTAAAACACGAGCGAGACGAAGGCGTGCTACGTGCTCAAATTCCTCCTGTGGACTATTTGAAAGTACCCAGCGTAAATGCGTTTCTGCTTCAGTAAGTTCACCCGTTTCAGCTGCTTCTTTTGCTAACATTAACGTTGCAAACGTGCCATAGGTGGTCGATTTATAATCATTCAGAATTCTGTTGGCATAAACAGCAACATTTTCGCTGTCATTTTCGCGAGACGCGATTATCATTTGTTCATATAGCTTGGAAGCTTCCATAGCTTGTTGAGCTAGATGTGTGTTGTAGCCGCGCCAGCCAAATATCGCACCAAGACCAATGACGATACCGGCCATTATGAATTTACCGTTTTCGTTCCACCATTTTTTCAGCGCTTCGGCTTGTTCTTCGTCGGTTCTGTAATCACTCACTTCTTAAATCTCCCAAAAGCACATTAAAAAAGCACTCTTTTTTTAAAGCACTTTGCTATCAATAATTTTTTTTGCAGATAACGTTTGCCCACAAAAGGGCGCACATTATAACGTGGCTTTTACGTTTGTTTAGTCTTATAGCGTGGTATTTTCGCTTTATTACTGTATTTGTAGCGAACTACGCAGGAAATCAGTCAAATCTGCCCACTTAACAACGGTTTGCGACTCTTCAGAGCGCAAATATTTAACTGTTAGTTGGTTATTTTCCAACTCATCTTCTCCAAGAACGAGAGCCAATTGAGCACCAGATTTATCCGCTTTCTTAAACTGGCTTTTGAAACTGCCTCCGCCACAATGACTTAAGACCCTAATCTTAGATATGTTATGGCGTAACTGCTCTGCTAATAATAGTCCTGGCTTGATTGCTTTTTCTCCAGATATAAGCAGATAGATATGGGGTGCGTTATCAGCCATATTTTCAAAATTAGCTAACTCCATTAAACGCTCCAGTCCAATTGCAAAACCAACGGCAGGTGTTGCTGATGCGCCATGATGCTCAACCAGTCCATCATAACGACCACCCGCACAGACAGTACCCTGTGCTCCAAGTTGATTACTTATCCATTCAAAAACAGTTCTACCATAATAATCCAGTCCTCTGACCAGTCTGGGATTGACGGTATAATTCAGTTCAGCAGTGTCCAGTATATCTTTCAGCTCTGCAAAGTGTTCAGCAGACTCCGTGTCCAGATGTTCATCCAGAGTAGGTGCTTTTGCGATTAAACTTTTCATTTCCGGATTTTTACTATCGAGAATGCGTAAGGGGTTTTGCTCAAGTCTGACTAGGCTGTCTTCATCGAGCAGATCTTTATGTGATGAAAAGTAATCTACCAAAATCGAACGATATGCTGCTCGTGATTCAGTCGTACCTAATGAGTTTATTTCCAGACTGAGTTCATTCAATCCTAACGCTTGCCAGATTCTTGCGCACATTAATATTTGTTCTGCGTCAATATCAGGTCCGTTAAAGCCAAATGCTTCTATACCAATTTGATGAAATTGTCTTTGTCTGCCTTTTTGCGGACGCTCATGACGAAACATCGGACCGACATACCAGAGCCGTTGCGTTTTGTTATGAAATAAACCATGTTCAATACCAGCACGTACACATCCAGCTGTGCCTTCTGGTCTGAGTGTCAAACTGGAATCATTGCGGTCTTCAAAACTGTACATTTCTTTGGAAACGATATCGGTATTATCGCCAATAGAACGTTTGAACAGTTCTGTTTTCTCGACAATAGGCAAACGTATTTCCTGATAACCATATTGGCTCAGGATATTCTGTATAGTTTCTTCCAGATAGTGCCAACGCGGTGTATCTTGCATGAGTATGTCGTGCATACCACGAACCGCTTGTAACTTAGCCATTTACAGCCCTCAAAATTAGATGGATAAAAAACTATTCAGGAAGAGTAAAACGGGCAATGCCATTTTCTGTGTGTGATTTGACATCAACGGCTTCTCTATTAAAAGTTAAGCTAACTCCTTTTGCAAAACCTAAAAGTATTTCAAATGGTGAGTTGCCTTTTAATGTATATGTTTCCCCAGCCTTAGCGAGATCGAAAAACACCTTATTATTATTCTTATCCAGGATTTCTACCCAGGAATCATCTGATAGGTCCATGACAATAGTATCGCTGCCTGCGACAACTGTATCTTCGTATACTTCAAGCTCAATACCTTCTATTGTAGTAATTTCAATAGTTTGTTCTTCGTTAAAAGACTGTAATTTTAGCAAACCATTTTCTTCAGTTGTTTCAAGTCTTTCTGAGAGTTCTGGTTCTACGGTTTCTTCTTTAGAAAGACCAGGCGACTGCCATGAGGTATCATCATGAATGATTATCTCGTAATTTATATCAACACTATTAATTTCTGCTTTGCCATTTGAACTGGTTTCTTTTCCTGTATTTATTTCTACAACGAAATTACTTTGATACCAGATCAGCAATAGCAGTGCGAGACCTAGAGTTAATAAATAAGTAAATGCTTTGACAGGTTTGTCATTGCTACTTACTTGGGTTGGTGGCTTAACTTCCGGCAGTATTTCAGGTAGTGCTGGTGGTGTACCGCTATTATAAAGCTCAATAACCTTATCAGCATCGACACCAACGGTTTTAGCGTAACTGCGTAAATAACCCCTAACATAAATTGCTGAAGGAAGATCATCTTCACTATCAGCTTCTATTGCTTCAATAATCTTGATATCAAGGTGGACTCGTTTTGCGATGTCTTCCGCAGAAAGCCCCATTTTTTCACGTTGCAAACGCAGTAGTTGCCCGGGCGTCTCGAACATATCCTGATTCGTATTAGTTGATGACTCAGTCATTATTGAGCCTTTGAATTTAATAGTGCTGTTGCTTCATCAGAATCAGGAAAAGAGTTCTTAAGTAATAAAGCATAGCTGGAAACAGCATCCTTATCACCGAGTTCCCGCTCTATTTGAATTCCTAGCCATAGACTACGCGCATTATGACGAGAAACCTGCTGAAACCGTTGCAAGTATCCGCGAGCAGACAGGTAATTAAAGTCATCGACAGAAAGCTCACACATCTTGATTAAAGCTTGTGGAATTCTTGGGTTTATTTTCAAAGCTTCCTGAAACTTAAGTTTGGCTTCTTCTTTTCTATTGTTATTGTACAAACATAAGCCGGCATTTGTTATGGCAAGTTCAGGTGTTTGATAAAGCGGGTTATCTGTCGCCTTTGAAAAGGTTTCCAGTGCTTTTTCAATACGATTTTGCTGGCAAAGAAAGTTGCCATAATTATTTAATGTTGATGAGTTTCTATCATCAAAGCTTAATGCTTTTTTAAAATGTTTTTCAGCTTTGTCATAGTCTTTGATTTGTTGATAAAGTAAACCAAGAACATTATATATTGACGGGTGCGCAGGGTCGGCTTCACGCGCTTTTTTCAGTTTTATTAAGGCTTCTTCATATTTGCCTTCTTTTAAATAAGCAATGCCCAGGTTCAAATTTGCAGCAGCGACTTCGTTGGTAACGTGTGAGGGACGAATATTTTGACTGGATGACGGATTAATCGGCGTATTACATGCACTGAGCACTAATGCAGCTATCAATAATAAAAAGGTCAATGGATTAACCTTTTGCATTAGTTTAATCTCACCCTGTTTTTCTGGTGTCTCGCCGCTTTCGCCATAACCTTGCCTACAAGTTGGCCGCAAGCTGCGTCAATATCATCACCACGAGTTTTGCGGGTGATGGTAAAAATATCAGAGCCAATCAAGATATCTCTAAATGAATTGATAGCTTTAATGTCAGAGCAGTCGTAATTAGTTCCGGGGAAAGTGTTGAATGGGATTAAATTTACTTTCGAAGGTATACCCTCTAGACACTTAACAAGGTTTTTTGCATCTTCTTTACTATCATTGATACCTTTTAACATAACGTACTCAATGGTTATTGGTTCGTTATCCCTTGCTTCTGTAAAACGTTTGCATGCTTTTAGTAATTCGACCATTGGATAAGAACGATTGATAGGAACAATGTCATTTCGCAATTCATTATTGCTGGCATGTAGTGAAATGGCAAGACTGACATTACTATCATCTTTTAAACGATCAATTTCCGGAACTATGCCTGATGTACTGACTGTAACGCGACGACGCGCAAGACCAAAACCAAGATCATCTGTAAGCAGATTAATTGCTTTTAAAACATTATCGTAATTAAGCAGGGGTTCACCCATGCCCATAAAAACAATATTAGTAATAATACGTTTATCACTTTCAAAGTAACCCAGTGCTTTATTTGCTGCCCAGACCTGACCGATAATTTCACTGGTGCTCAGGTTTCGATTAAAACCTTGTTGGCCGGTAGAACAAAACTTACATTCAAGCGGACAACCCACCTGGGATGAAATGCAAAGCGTGCCACGATCGCTTTCCGGAATAAAAACAGTTTCTACTGAATTACCGCCATCAATCTCGATTAGCCATTTATAAGTGCCATCAGCTGATTTTTGTTCGCTTTTAATCCTGGGTGCTTTAATAGAAGTGTGCTGTTCAAGTTTAGCTCGAAGTGACTTACTCAAATTTGTCATTTCGTTGAAATCAACAGTGCCTTGATGGTAAATCCATTTTAGTACTTGTTGCGCACGAAATGATTTATCACCGATCTCTGTAAAAAAAGATTCCAGAGATCTTCGATCATAATCAAGTAAGTTAACGTTATCAGTCATCTTTATATTGCTAACGGGTTCTCGGACAAATTTCAGTTTCTTTAAAGAAAAAGTTTATTTCCCTTTCTGCGCTTTCGACACTGTCTGAGCCATGAATTGCGTTTTCAAGTGCATCGCCAACAAAGTCCAGAACAGCATATAAATTACGGATCGTTCCAGCTTTAGCTTCCTTCGGTACAGTTGCGCCCATCAAGTCACGAAGCGTTTTAACCGCATTTTCACCTTCAATAACCTGTACCAAGACTGGACCCGAGGTCATATAGTCTAGCAGCGATTTATAAAAGGGGCGTCCTGCGTGTTCGATATAGAGTTCTTCAGCATCGCTGACGGGTAAATGTATCATTTTCGCAGCAATGATGCGTAAATCGCTTTTTTCTATTAAGGCGTTAATGTTTC
>JBELBG010000005.1:0-7233 GCA_042095435.1 Thiotrichaceae bacterium
TCTGAATCATTCAAGGAAAGGGCCATTGAATAATCTTCAATCGATGCTTCGTACATACCCTTTCGCGACTTATAGTCTGCTCTATTATTGATTGCTAAAATATTTGTGGGATCAACCTTAATAGCATGTGACCACAATGTCTCCTCATTTTCCCAAATTTTAATCTGCTTAGTTGTAATGCCAACCAGAACTGAAAAAACAAGAAAGAATATTAATAGTAAACCACCTGAATAAAACATCAGTTTTTTATGGTTTTGATTTAAGGCTGGAAGTATTATTTTTAATACCATCCAGCTTAAAGCAAATGAAACAGGCATAAGTGCGATATAGGTATACCTGTCTGCCAGCATTTGTGGTCCGCTTTGTGCAAACCCTAAGACTGGTGAAATAATAATCAAATAAATTAGAAACAAATATCCTAGGCCAGGTAATTTCTTTCTATAACACAACAACATGACAAATATAGATATAAAAATTATAAAATTTAAAATATATTTAATGCTTAAAAAATGCGTACTGCCCAGCAAATAAAGCGGCGACAGATCTATTGGATAAATTGTATGTAGCAGATATGTATTAAAACCAAACGTTGCCTGTAACACCCTATCCAATATGGTAAGTTTTTCCCATGAAATCATGGCTCCGGATGAGCCTGCAGAGACAATCCCAATGGTAACAAAGATAGCTGAACAGATAATAAAAGGAATTTTTTCTTTAATATGATTAATAAAGTTATCTGCAGTTAATCTTTTTTCAGGTTGTTCAAGAGCAATATTTATTATTACCAACACGGCAGGATATGTAATTGCCCACGCTTTACTTAATAAAGAAAATATAAAAAAAGTAAACGATATACAATATGCATGCTTCTTGAAAAATGATTCGGCTGACACTCCTTTTCTATAGCTATAATTAAAATATGAAATAAAACTGATTAACAAAAAAAATGTGCTTAACACATCTCTTCTTTCTGTCACCCAGACGACAGACTCGACTCTTAATGGATGTAGAGAGAAAAACAGAGCGCCAATAGATGATGCCAATATTATTATTTTAATATTAGCTATTGGGCTATAAAGTTTACTTAGAACAAGATATATAACTGACATTAACAGGATAGCGTTAACGCTATGTAAAACTATATTTGTTTGTCTGTATCCATAGCGGTGTTGACCCCATATTTCATAATCAATCATATAAGACAACCAAGTAAAGGGCTGATAATGTCCGCCTAGCGCATTATTGAAAGACCATAAAATATTTTCCAGATTGATACCATGTATATGGTAATTCGTCACTATATTCACTCTGTCATCAGAAACATAATCGTAATCTAATGCCCCTGAGTAAATAAGTACGGTAACGCAAAATATAGTTGCAGATGCGATAATGAAAGTGATTTTATCTACTTTATTAATAATTCTATTCTGGAACAACATTCCATTTGTATCCTTCTTCTCTAGATATTTTTTCCATCAGATGATTAGCTTTTTCTTTTTCACCATTCGATAACAATAATGAAATATATTTTACTTTTAGATCAAGCCGTTCTGGATGCCTGTTTGTAAGTTCGTTTATAATTGATATAGAAGATGACAAGCTATCAGTCTTGGCGGCCAGATAAACCGCATAAGATAAAAGAGCATCATCTCTTAAATTTGGACTTAAAGTAGCATTTTCCAATAAGACAGAAAACAAGCGTATTATTGTTTCATTAGACAAAGCACACAATTTTTCCACTTTGCAATTTATTAAATTAGTATATGAATTAATTTCTGAAAACGTAACTTTTGATTCAGAGAATTTTTTAGCAATTTTATTTATCGTTTCAATATGTTCATTATTACCTAACATAGAGTTTACATGAATAAAAGCAATTGCCGGCTGTACATTATTATTGATTAATTGGTCTGCTCTCGATAAAAATTTTAAAGCGGCTTCAGCATAAACAGCATCTGATGTTGCTTGATACAGTTTGGAGTAAGTTTCCCCTAATTGATAGTTGGCAGTAACTGAATACGGTTTTTTCTGAACGAGGCTCTCAGAAAGCAATATGGGGTTACTCCAGTCATCTGCGCGACTCATAGTTAAAGCTGAAAACAGAATAATAATGACGCCGAAAAACAGATGCACATTAATTTTCGTTTTTTCAATAAGCAATATCATACTTATAACAAACACCAATATTAAACCTAAAGAAGGCAGGTAATTTCTATGTTCATGTACAAGATTCAATGGAAGAACAGTTGACTCCATCAAATGCCCGGAGAAGAAAAATATAATTCCAAAAACAAACCATTTTCTTTGGGTTTTGTATACGATAAAAAATAACAATAAAAAGGCAGCCAAAGAAAATATAGTCGTAGCTGGGTTAATTAAACTTAACGAGATAAAGAAGTCATCATGATACAAATTAAACTGATTCAAACGAGGTATAAATATAAGAAAGATATAAAACCAGATAACACGCATTTCGGTCATTAACCGTTGCATCATATCAAAATCTCTACCGCTATACCCTGCTGTTAAACTTCCTTTGAATAACAAAAATAAAGCGACAAAAAGGGGTATTATTAGTACAGCGATATAATAAAGCTTCAAGTATCGAGATAAATTGACATTCTCAGTTTTCCATTTAAATAATATACTTTCTATAGTTATTAAATATAGAAATAGTAATAACCCGTTTTCCTTACACAAAGCTGCAATAACACCCAAAAAAGTTATATACATCAGCCTTACAATTAATACTTTATTAGTGATGGCGACAGATGTACGTAAATTCAAATAACTCAATATACCCAACAGAACAAATGTAGCCGACATACTAGTCATACGTTGAACAGTGTATAAAACGGCTGTTAGATTTATTGGATGCACTGCCCATATGGCAGTGATCCAGAAAGCGATAAGAGTATGTTTACTACTTAAATTTATTAAGCTTTCTTTTTCCAGCAAGGGTTTTATTAAACGACATGTTACGAAATAAATCAGTATAGTATTAATCAAGTGAATCAGTAGATTAAATAACTTATAACTAACTGGCGTAAATTCACTAAACTGATAATTCAAATAAAAACTTAACATCGCAACAGGCCTGCCAAGCGGGCCAGATATACCAGACATGCTTGCTGTCCATGCAGATGAAAAGCTTAGATCAGAATTATTAATCGCAGGGTTGTGTAAAAAATTGGAATAATCGTCATAAATAAACCCACCAGATAATCCCGGAAAATAAACAAAAGAGACTAGACTTATTAGAAGTAATAAAAATAGTAATGTTGAATTATTATCTTTAATCATCTGTATCATTATCAGGAGAATAATTTACGATATGATAGCAAGCTTAAAAATTTTAAGCTTAAATAAAAAAACCCTCATCAGAGGGTTTTTAACATTCGACAATATTTATTTTACTTAGCGACAATTAGCTGGCCTTAGTTTGGAAGGGACATCGCCACCCTGACAGTTCCACGTAATACCTCCACCTGTATCAGTCGGATTAAACAATATTGTTGTAGCAGCACTTGATACTTTAGTATTATAAGTCACTGTTATAGAGCCTGATGCACCAATACTAACGGAAGTGACCGCATTGCCTGTGACACTCGCTGGTCCAGCCAGACCAGCTTGAGTATTCGTAGTCGGCCATGTTCCTTGTGCAGCAAGATATTCTGCAACCGTTGATCTTGCGTGTGACACCAATGCCATACCTTCTGACACATGTGCCCGTTTGGTATAATCTTGGTATGAAGGAATAGCGACAGCCGCGAGGATACCTATTATCGCAACAACGATCATTAATTCTATAAGAGTAAACCCTTCTTGATTTGTTTTCATATCTGTCTTCCCCAAGATCATCACGAATTCTACGCCACAAAAACGTTGGTAAATATTTTACTTAGAACAGTTTTTTTCGTGTTGTTAAATAAAAAACCCCTCCGAAGAGGGGTCATATCTGAATATCAGATTAATTACGGCAGTTAGCTGGTCGTAACTTAGATGGTACTGTACCAGTACAACCAAATGTTAAGCCACCACCCGTATCGTTGGGCGATAATGTAACAGTCGTTGCACTAGCACTTACTTTAGTTCCATAAGTGATAGTAATCACACCACTAGCACCAACTGCCACAGAAGTAACCGCATTACCACTAATACTGGTAGGACCCGCTAAACCCGCTTGAGTATTTGTGGTTGGATATACACCTTCAGAAGCATAGTATTCAGCAACACTGGTTTTTGCCGCACCAGCAAGACCAAAACCTTCAGAAACGTGTGCACGTTTGGTGTAGTCTTGATAAGAAGGAATAGCAACCGCCGCCAGAATACCGATAATCGCGACCACAATCATCAATTCGATAAGGGTAAAACCCTGTTCTACTTTTTTCATTCTTTTTCTCCTTAAGAAAAAAATTTGTTTTTAAGTTTTAACAATCTTTGCAAAGATTACTTCGATTATTCAAATTCAATAAAAAATGAATAGACAAAAGCATTTCTAAAATAGCATGTTACGTGCCACAGGTAAGGTCTTCAACATAGATATCTATAAGCTATTGAAAAATTTATATAATTTAATACTTTATCAATTTTTCTACGCAGTAAATATTATAAAAATATTTATTTTTAATACCTCAATATTGTCTAAAAGTGACGTAATGCGTCACTTTATTTAATCTAAATCCAGTTTTTCTAAACGATAGCGCAATGCTAGAAAACTTATGCCAAGCAATTTTGCAGCCGCCGTTTTATTCCATCGGGTTTTTTCCAATGCTTCCAGAATTTTCTGTTTTTCTATATCAACCAACATTGAATCCAATGCAACATCACGTTGTTCTTCCTGATTCATCTTTTCAGGTAACAGAATATCTTCTTTTTCTATTTTTCCATCACTGCACAACGTCATGGCTCGTTCCAGAATATTTTCCAGTTCACGGATGTTTCCCGGAAAGTGATACGTAGACAATAATGCTTCCGCTTCCGCGGTTAGTTCTGATTTTTTAGCATCCGAATCAGCCATCATTTTTTCGAGTATATGTATGATGAGTTCGGGAAGATCATCAAGCCTTTCTCTTAAAGGCGGAATTTTTAACTCAATAACATTAATCCGATACAATAAATCCTGACGAAACAAGCCCTGACTGACACGATCAGATAAGTCATAATTAGTCGCACTTAATATTCTGACATCAACACGGATTTCATTTTGCGAGCCAACTGGCCTGACTACTTTTTCCTGAATAGCGCGTAATAATTTAACCTGCATATGTTGTGGTAAGTCTGCAACTTCATCAAGGAACAATGTTCCTCCGTCCGCAGATTGAAACAGTCCTTCTTTATCACTGACAGCACCGGTAAAACTACCTTTTGTATGACCAAAAAACTCACTTTCCATCAAGTCATGAGGAACAGCACCACAATTAATCGGCACAAACGGCTTTTCAGACCGTGGTCCTAAATCGTGGATCATATTAGCAACCAGCTCTTTACCAACGCCTGACTCGCCGCTGATATAAATGGGAGCCTGACTTCGTGCTACTTTTCCAATTGTTTTACGTAACTCATGAACCAGTTTACTGTTACCGATAATTATCGGCTTTTTACTCGTCGCTTTTGCTTTAACATTCAATGCACTTTGCACTACTGAACGTAATGTCGCTAAATCGATTGGTTTCGTTAAAAAATCAAAGGCACCATACTTTAAAGCTTGTATAGCACTATCCATACTGCCGTGAGCAGATATAACAGCAATAGGAACATGCGAATAATTTGCCTGAAACTCATTAACAAATTCAACACCATCACCATCGGGCAAGCGCATATCCGTTAAGCATAAATCAAATTGATATTGGCTTAGTAATAAGCGTGCTGCGTTCAGATCTTTAGCACAATGGCTATCGATATGCATCCGCTGCAATGTAATTTGCAACAATTCTCTGATGTCGGGTTCATCGTCAATTATAAGTGCAAGACGGGACATTTAAATTAATACATCCTGTTTGTTCATATGCATAAAATTAATTCTAAAAACGGTTCCTTTTTCTGAGCTTGATTGTAAGCCTAAACTTGCCTGATTTGCTTCACAAAGCTCTCTCGCTAGATACAACCCCAAACCAGAACCTTTTGCTTCAGTCGTAAAAAACGGTTCAAATAACTGCTCTTTAATGCCTTCGGATATACCGTTACCACTATCAATAACGTCAAGATAGGGCCTATCCAGCTCATCATTAATTCCACAAGCGAGTTTAATAAGCGGTTTATCTAAACCATACCTCATTGCATTTTCACACAAATTCCAGACAACTTGATGTAATTGTGAAGAATCCATTTTAACCAAGGCATTATCATTATTAATGCTTAACTTTATATCTTCATCACTTAAATTATACCGAGAGGAAAATTCATTAATGAAACTTTCTAACCATGGTATTAATTCAAACCGTTCAGCTGTTGTTTGTTCACGCCTGCTAATACTTAATACATTTTCTATTATATTATTTACCCGAAGCGAATGATCATTAATAATTTCGGTTAAGCGTTTATCACCTTCGCTTATTGTATCCGACTCCTGTAACAATTGACCTGCATGATTAATTGCACCTAAAGGGTTTCTCACCTCATGAGCAATACTTGCAGTCAGTCTTCCTAAAGAGGCTAATTTAAGGTGTTGAGCCTGTTGCCTTAATCTTGATAAGTCTTCCAGGATAATAAGAACCTGATAATTAGAAACCAGCGTCAGCTTAATAAATGAAACCTGCAACTCATTACCGTCTTCTATACGTTTTATAATAATGTTTTGTTGCCCATTATTATTTAACCAGTTATCAATAGAGGGTTTTAAGTGATTATTGACATACTGAAAAACTTTTAGCGTGTCTTCCCCTCGTTCTCCAAGCAATGCCTTCGAAGACTCGTTCATTAATAACACATTCATATCACTATTCAGAACAATAATGCCTGATTGCATACGTTGGACAATATGCTCATTTAACTTTGCCAATTCATTTATTTCTATAGCCTGCTGTTCGGCCAGTGCTTCTGTTTGACGCACTCTTGCTGCTAAAAGATTTCCAATAATTGCAGTGATGAAAAACGTTATGCCTAGAATTCCAGCATGGGTGTAATTGACTGTTTCATAATAGCGAAAAAACTGTATGTATAATTCATGGCCAAGCACACAAAAAGAGGCGATGGCTGCTAAAAGTATCGCTATTTTACCTTCCCGTAAAATAC
>JBELBG010000005.1:7243-16787 GCA_042095435.1 Thiotrichaceae bacterium
GTAAAATACTACCGCCAGCCACGGCAATAACGAGTAACATACCGAAACCACTGCTCAAGCCGCCACTCGAATACATTAAGAGACTCAGCATAATGATGTCTATTAATGTATGTACGGCGATTTGAAGATTAAACCTCGGAAATTGTTTATTTATTGGCCAAAAGAAACACATTGCAATAAATAAATACACATGACTCGTGATTGAAAAAAAACGAGCATCATAACTGCCTAATGGAGAAGGTAACTGACTAATATAGACCAGAATGACAAATAAGCCTGAAAGCACCACTCTATAATAATTAAAATAGAGTAATGCTCGCCAATTGATCACTCCGGCCACTTTCGGATCGATTTTCTGAGCCTCTGTCATATTTGATAGTACGCCATTAATTATTCATCTTAAGAGTGCTAATATTGTCATTTTTATTGCTGTATTATAGAAAAATCAGGAAATAAGCCAATTTACCTATAATAAAAATTATTTCTTGCTAATATTTATAAAAAAACAAATAAACTCTTACGATAGTTACAACCTTAAATATCAGGATATATTATGAATTTACACGAATATCAGTCTAAAGAACTGTTTGAAGACTACGGTATCCCCGTTCCATCTGGCAAGCCAGCTCACACAATTGAAGAAGCACTGCAAAATGCCACAGAATTAGGTGGCGAAGGCTGGGTGGTTAAAGCTCAGGTTCACGCCGGTGGACGAGGTAAAGCTGGCGGCGTCAAAGTTGTCAACAGTACCGAAGAATTAGAATCTACCGTACGGTCATTACTTGGCTCTCAACTCATTACAAAACAATCTGCGCCAACCGGGCAACCTGTAAACTGTGTTTTAATATCCTCCCTGTCTGGTATCGCATCAGAATTTTATCTCGGTCTGGTTGTAGATAGAGCCAGTCGCCGCATTGCCATTATGGCATCAACCGAAGGCGGTATGGATATTGAAGAAGTCGCAGCAACCCAACCTGAAAAAATAATCAGCGTTGTTGTCGATCCTGTTCTTGGACTACAACATCATCAAAGCCGTCGTATAGGCTTTGCTCTTGGTCTCAACGATAAACAACGCAAGCAATTAAGCGCGATATTACAGAATTTATATCAACTTTATATCGATAAAGATTTAAGTCTGGTTGAAATTAACCCACTCATCATTGACGATAACGCTGACTTAGTCGCGCTCGATGCAAAGATTTCGATTGATGATAATGCATTGTTTAGACAATCCAGCCTTGAAGAATGGCATGACCCAAGTCAGGAAGATGAAAAAGAAAGTATTGCTAAACAGTTCGATCTTAATTACGTCACATTAGAGGGCAACATTGGTTGCATGGTTAATGGTGCCGGTTTAGCGATGGCAACAATGGATATTATTAAATTACACGGAGGGTTTCCGGCAAACTTTCTTGATGTCGGTGGAGGCGCAACCGCAGAAAGAGTTGCTGAAGCTTTTAAACTGATCACCTCCGATAAAAATGTTAAAGCTATACTGGTTAATATTTTTGGTGGCATTGTCCGTTGTGACTTGATTGCTGAAGGCATAATTAAAGCCGTTAAAGAAGTTGGCGTTGATATACCTGTTGTTGTCAGACTGGAAGGAACAAAAGTGGAAGAAGGCAAGAAAACACTAGCAGAAAGCGGACTTACTATTACTACAGCCGATGATTTAACTGATGCGGCAAATAAAGCAGTTGCTGCCGTAGGGGGTAAATAATAATGGCTATATTAATTAACAAAAATACTAAAGTAATCGTTCAAGGTTTTACCGGCCGCCAAGGTACATTTCATGCTGAGCAAGCTATAGAGTATGGCACACAGGTTGTTGGTGGGGTAACTCCCGGTAGAGGTGGAGAAAAGCACCTTGGCCACCCTGTATTTGATACCGTATCTGACGCCGTTAATGAAACGGAAGCTGACGCAAGTATGATCATGGTGCCTGCAGCATTTGCAGCAGAAGCAATTACCGAAGCAGCAGATGCAGGAATAAAAATCATTGTCTGCATCACCGAAGGTATCCCTGTATTAGATATGGTTAAAGTTAGAGCCTATCTTGAACAGTTTCCAGACACACGTTTAATCGGGCCCAACTGTCCCGGCTTAATCACACCGGATCAATGTAAAATAGGCATTATGCCCGGCAGCATCCATAAAGCAGGTGGTATTGGTGTTGTATCTCGTTCAGGCACATTAACCTATGAAGCAGTACACCAAACCACACAAAATGGACTGGGACAAAGTACCTGTGTTGGTATCGGTGGCGATCCAATACATGGCATGAATTTTATTGATTGCCTCGGCCTGTTTGAAGAAGACCCAGATACCAAAGGTATCATTATGGTAGGTGAAATAGGCGGAACCGCAGAAGAAGAAGCAGCTCAATTCATTAAAGAAAATGTGAGCAAGCCGGTTGTCGGCTATATCGCTGGCGTGACGGCTCCTCCAGGAAAACGCATGGGCCATGCGGGCGCCATTATTTCAGGGGGCAAAGGTACAGCGGATGATAAATTTGCTGCTCTTGAAGATGCAAACGTAAAAACAGTACGTTCACCTGGTGAATTAGGCAGTGCAATTGCTGAAAAATTAACCTGATTATTGCTACCGGTTTGATGTATAGTTTGAAACTTCTATATAACTACCAGAGTATTTAAGTATCAGCATTGATAACGGCATGACATATATAGTCATGCCGTTTAACAATCACCTTAAAATTTTATGTCTGATGTTTCATTACGTATTATTCTTGCCCAGCTAAACTTTACAGTTGGCGATATTGAAGGTAATACAAAAAAAATAATTAACGCTATTTCTCAATCTGAATCGAACAATGATACAGATTTAATTATATTCCCTGAACTCACTATAAGTTCATATCCTCCAGAAGATTTATTGCTACGCCCTGCTTTTAATAAGTACATCTCATCAGCTCTGGATGAAATCGTAACTATTACAAAAAATATTCATGTCATTATTGGTTACCCGATAATCCAGAATGATAAACTTTATAATGCATGTAGCCTTATCTACAATGGCAAAATCATAAAAACATATTACAAACAAAACCTGCCAAATTATGGCGTATTTGATGAAAAAAGATATTTTACAGCGGGCAATGAAACATGTTTATTTGAAATTAACGGCATCACTGCTGCTTTAAGCATTTGTGAAGATATATGGGTTCATGAACCTATAGAAGCCGCTGCAACAGCAGGTGCAAAAGTTATGTTTAATATTAATGCCTCGCCATACCATAAAAACAAACTCTCTCAGCGTGAAAGCATTATTACCAGCCACGCAAAAGACTCAAACATGCATATTGTTTATTGCAACTTAGTTGGCGGCCAGGATGAACTCGTGTTTGATGGCAACTCAATGATAGTTAATAACGAGGGGGAAATTATCTTTCATGCACCTGCTTTTAAAGAAGGTTTATATGACTTTGATCTAAACCTGAACCAATCAAAAGATATTAAAATTACTTCTGATACTGAAGAAGAAAATATTTATAACGCGCTTGTATTAGGTACGCAAGATTACGTTAAGAAAAATAATTTTAATGGTGCACTTATAGGACTATCTGGAGGTATTGATTCAGCATTAACATTAAGTGTTGCTGTTGATGCATTGGGTGCTGAAAATGTTGAGGTGTTAATTATGCCCTCTCGTTTTACAGCGGACATGAGCAACGAAGATGCTTATCAACAGGCAAAAACATTGGGGGTGAAATATGAAGTCATCTCCATAGAAGAACCTTTTAAATCTTTTTTAAAAGCGCTTGAACCTCGTTTTAAAGGTTTAGCTTCCGATACAACAGAAGAGAATGTTCAGGCGCGATGCAGAGGAATTTTACTAATGGCCGCATCAAACAAGAGCGGCAAAATTGTATTAACAACAGGTAATAAAAGTGAAATGGCTGTCGGTTATGCAACGCTTTATGGAGATATGGCTGGTGGTTATGCACCTTTGAAAGATGTATGGAAAACCATGGTATATACACTAGCAAAATGGAGAAATACAAAAGGACAAGCCATACCTAAGAGGGTTATAAGCAGACCACCTAGTGCAGAGTTGAGACATGATCAGGTTGATCAGGATTCTTTGCCTGATTATGAAATCCTGGATCCTATACTGGAACAATATATTGAGCTTGATACTCCACCTGAACAAATCATTAAGAATGGTTTTGATACTGATACGATTTATAAAGTTATTCGCTTAGTCGATCGCAATGAATACAAACGACGACAAGCCGCACCGGGAGTACGAATTACAAAAAGAGCATTCGGAAGAGATCGTCGCTATCCCATTACTTCCAGTTACAATGAAATCATCTAAACTAGTTAATCAAGCCGAATTAAATCAGCAACAACAGGGGAATTGATTTCTTCCGTCATTTTTATTGAAGTTAAATAGTCAAAATTACTTTTTAACATCATTTTAGGGTAACCACCTGGGTACTCAGGGTGACTTGTTGTATACAAAACATGTATATAACTACATTTCGTAAGATTATTCATAATATCATCATTGATTACTTCTTTTGGTATAGGAAGAGGAAAAGCAAGCCTATGAGCATAATACATAAATTGTTCTTGATGTATGGTATACACACATTCATTTTCTGCTATAAATTTACTTGCTTGACTATAAGAAGAAATCATTTTTTCAATAATATTAATAGAATCATAAGCTTCTTTATGACTTTTAACAGTCAGCCAGTACTTAGTAAACTTAAATTTCTCTAATCCGATTTGCGTATCTACTGACAACCTGTTTAGAGCATAAATATTAGTTGGTAAAAAGGTTATTAGTACAATTAAAACGCTTGAAGTACTTATCACTGCTTTTATTTGTACTGAAAGTTTAAATTTTATTAACATCTCAAACGTCAAATAGGCATAAAATAGTAATATAGGAAAGATTGCGAATATAAAGCGCATATTGTGATTATCATCTGGCCAAATCCATATGATTAGTAAATAGAATAATATATAAAAACTATCGATTTTTTTCTTTAATAACCTAATACACAAATTTATTAATGATAAAAGTAAAATTACACTACTAACAATTCCGCTAAACAGATTTTTTCTGACATCAAAACATTCGTGCCAGCCTTGCCATAAATCAAAAAGTTGAGAAGTAAATAAATATTTTATATGGGACCAGATATCATGGTTATAAAAGTCTGTCAGTGTCTCCTTATAAATTTCAGTTTGGAAAAAATTAATACTTAAAATTTTCCATATAATATAAGGTAAAATACTTAAAGCTATGTATTTATACTTATCTTGTATTTTATTTAAATGAAGATAAACAAAATATGCCATTATAAAAGCTAAACCAATTACCCTGGTTATCGGTAACATGCCAATTAATATAGAAGCCAACAAATAATACCTTTTGCCATCTTTTACTTTATGAAGGCAACATAATGATAATAAAGTTATCAACAAATATAAGTGTTCACTCCATAAATCTATATTCATTAAAAATGTAGCCGGAGAACAAACAAATATTAAAACAAGACATAAACAAGCACTCTTATTAAGCTTTTCCTGCTTCAACCAATAATAATAAATAAAAGATGCGCTGATTAAACAACACGTTGTAATAATATGAGCCCAAAATACTTTCTCACTAGATACTCCGAATATTGACAATAACAACGGATACAAAGGAGGAAACTGACTTGTCTGCATAACAAAAGCAGCACTTTTACTAAGAGAACTATAATAGGGCGAAAAATAATCAGCCATCAATAAGTAAATTGCATCATCTGCAACCATACCTACAATTTCATTATGGCTTGATATATAAAAGTAGAAACAAGAAACTAAAATAATCAATATGGCTACCAAGCCACACATCAAATTATCTAAACTAATCAGTTCTTTTTTTATTAACAATTTAAAAAATGTTTAAAGATTATTTAACCTTTATATTTTTAGCTTCATAAGCGCCAGGGTGATTTGGATAGTTTAATTCCAGTACGCGAAGAGCATCGCTTGATAAATCATTCATTTCAAGAACCCGATATGCTTTTGCAAGTACGGCAAGTGCATCTGGCACTGCAGGTGTTCTGGGATAATTTTCAACAACAAATCTGGCTCTATTTACCGCTGCAACAAAAGCACCACGTCGCATATAATAGTTTGCAACATGTACTTCATGTTTTGCCAAAATATTACGTAAATACCGCATACGTTGTTCAGCATCTGAAACGTACTCGCTATCAGGAAAACGATTAATCAAATCAGAAAATGATTCAAATGCTTCTTGTGAAGCACCCGGATCACGTTGTGACTCATCTGTTGGTAAATATCGCTGAGTAAAACCTTTGCCTTTATTAAAATTAACCAAGCCTTTTAGATAATAGGCATAATCAACATGTTTGTTTTGCGGATATAATTTGATAAATCGGTCACAGGCAGCAATTGATGCCTCGGGTTCATCATTCTTATAATAAGCATAAGCCAAATCCAGTAACCCTTGCTGCGCATGAACGCCAAACGGATATCGGGTCTCGAGTTTCTGATAAAGTTCGACGGCTTCATCATAGTCGCCAGAATCCAATGCAGCTTTTGCTTGGGCATAAAATTGATCGGCAGTCCAATTAATCGTCTCGTCTTCTTCGTCTCCTCCGCCAAAGTAAGAACAGCCGCTAATGGTAAAAATCAGTAAAAATATTATTAAATGTCGCATAGACTGTAGGTTAGCCTAATCCAAACTTAAGGGCAAAACTTCAAAGCAAATGAGTAAGTTTCAACTACAAATTAGTGTGCCGGGAGAACTCGATGGGAAACGTCTCGACCAAGCACTGGCTAAACTATGCCCAGAACATTCACGTTCAAGAATTCAAACCTGGATAAAATCAGGCGATGTCACCGTCAATAAGTCAAATTACAGACAACGAGATGAAGTTAACTTTGGTGATATCATTAAAATAGATGCTGAAATCCAAAGTGCTGAATCCTATGAAGCCGAAGCAATTGAACTGGATATCATTTATTCAGACAAGAGCATTATTATTATTAACAAACCGGCAGGACTTGTTGTCCATCCGGGCGCAGGAAATCCAAACCATACTCTAGTTAATGCGTTATTAAATTTCGATGCTTCTTTAGAAGCAATCCCCCGGGCAGGGGTCATCCACCGTCTGGATAAAGATACAACCGGAGTTATGGTTGTGGCAAGAACGCTTGAATCACATACTTTCCTTGTTGATCAATTACAGCAGCGAAATATTAAACGCGAATATCAAGCTATCGTTTGTGGCATACTGATCTCAGGCGGTTCGATAGAAAATAAAATGGGGCGACATCCCGTTCATAGAACAAAAATGGCCGTGACTAACGCCGGTAAAGTCGCAACAACACATTACAAAGTATTAAAAAAATACGAGCATTACG
This sequence comes from Thiotrichaceae bacterium, assembly GCA_042095435.1. GTDB lineage: Bacteria > Pseudomonadota > Gammaproteobacteria > Eutrophobiales > Eutrophobiaceae > UBA7359. The sequence continues at coordinate 14,659 of JBELBG010000005.1, forward strand.
CGCACTTGCACGTGCAACTAGAAACGGGCAGAACTCATCAAATACGCGTACATATGTCTCACATAAAACACCCTATAGTCGGTGACCCTGTCTATGGAAATAACAAATCAATAAAGAAAGGCGTTAATCCATCATTACGCGAGATCATTAAAAATTTTAACAGACAAGCATTACATGCATTCTCACTAGAGCTGCCACATCCTGCCTCTAAAGAAAGTATAAAATTTATAGCAGAGCTGCCTGAGGACATGAATGTGCTTATTGAATCATTAAATCAGTATGACTAGTTCAGAAAATAAGACTTGGATAGAAGCAAACTGGCCAGCTCCAAAACATGTTCGAGCAGGTACCTCTCTACGTACAGATGGGCATAGCCAGAAACCTTACGGTGAACTAAACCTCGCGTTTCATGTTGGTGATAATCCTGAAAACGTGAAAAAAAATCGAAACACTCTATCCCAAAACCTGCGTTTACAACCCTCACCCGTTTGGCTAGAACAAACACATAGTTCAAATATTATTTGTATCAATAACGTTCCTGAAAATATTGAAGCTGATGCCAGCTACACAACAAAAAAAAATAAAGTCTGTACCGTTATGACTGCTGATTGTGTACCCATATTGTTTTGTAATGATGACGGTACAAAAGTTGCCGCTGTTCATGCTGGTTGGAAAGGGATATGTGCCGGTATTATAGGAAACGCTATCAAGTCGCTTACTCGACCCGAAAGCCTACTCGCCTGGATTGGGCCATGTATAAGTGCCAAACACTATGAAGTCGGTAGAGACGTTTATGAAAGTTGCACTCATCATTCAAAATTATTAGAAAAAGCGTTTGAACAGCGCGATGAAAAACACTGGCATTGTGATTTAGTCAAAATTATCAAAATTTTGCTAGAAAATTACGGAGTTGGCGCAATTTATGAATGTAACTTATGCACCTATGAAAATGCCAATTTATTCTTCTCATACAGACGAGATGGCAAAACTGGACGAACAGCAAGTATGGTCTGGATGGAATAGCCAGGAATTTAGACTAAGCTTGTCATTAAAACAGACATAATAATAAAAAGGGAGTAAGCAGATGGGGCAAAATAATAAATCACTCAGCTTTAGCGAAAGCGTAAATTATATGGCAGATCGTGCTTTGTCTGTTCTTGATGTAGATGCTGGTACTGCAGCTTCAATAAAATCATGCAACTCTACCATTAAAGTTAGCTTTCCTGTTGAAATTAATAGCAAAATTGAAGTTTTTACAGGTTGGCGTTCTGTTCACAGTGATCATAGATTACCTGCTAAAGGCGGTATACGATTTGCCCCAATAGTTAATGAAGACGAAGTTGAAGCCTTGGCTTCATTGATGACTTACAAATGCGCTATTGTTGATGTCCCCTTTGGCGGTTCCAAAGGTGGGTTACTCATCGATCCTTCTAAATATACACGCGATGATATGCAACGTATTACTCGGCGCTTTGCACGAGAGCTTGTTAGAAAAGGCTTTCTAAGTCCGGCAACCAATGTTCCAGCTCCGGATATGGGTACAGGTGAAAGAGAAATGGCCTGGATCACCGATATCTATAAACACTTACACCCGGAAGACATTAATTATCTCGGTTGCGTAACAGGCAAACCTGTCGCACACGGCGGTATTCGGGGTCGAACAGAAGCTACCGGACGAGGTGTTGTTTATGCAATCCGTGAATTTTTCCGTAATGCCGATGATGTTCAGACAGCAGGTTTAAAACCCGGACTCGGTGGAAAAAGCATTGTTGTTCAAGGCCTGGGAAATGTCGGTTATCACGCTGCTAAATTACTAGACGAAGAAGATGAATGCAAAATTACTGCAATTATTGAACGTGATGGTGTACTAATAAATGAAGAAGGAATGTGTGTAGAAGATGTGCGTTGCCATATCAATGAACATAAAACGATAAAAGGGTTTCCTAACGCAACTTTTTCTGAAGATGGCTTGTCCGCGCTAGAACTTGACTGTGACATTCTTATCCCTGCAGCCATGGAAGCTCAAATAACAAAAACAAATGCAGATAAAGTAAAAGCAAAAGTCATCTTTGAAGCAGCGAACGGTCCCGTGACTTTTGGCGCAGATGAGATTTTACGGCATAAAGGTG
>JBELBG010000006.1:0-14917 GCA_042095435.1 Thiotrichaceae bacterium
ATGTAAACAAGATGATTGCTCGCAAAGCAAAAATTGTTAAGACATTAACAATGGGTATCAGTGGTTTGTTGAAAAAGAACAAAATTGACTGGTTAAAAGGACAAGGAAAAATAATTAGTAGTAAACAAGTAGAAATATCACCTGTTCATGAATCACATGATGAAAAAACAGTAGTGGAAACGAACAATATCATTATCGCAACGGGTTCAGTTCCGACAAAAATTCCGCCTGCCACCGTCGATGATAAGTTAATTGTCGACTCAACTGGCGCACTTAAATTTAATGAAGTTCCCAGACGACTTGGAGTAATTGGTGCTGGCGTGATTGGTCTGGAACTGGGAAGCGTCTGGAATCGACTAGGCTCTGAAGTCACTGTTCTTGAAGCATTACCTGACTTTCTTTCGGCCGTTGACAAACAAGTTGCCAAAGAAGCTGAAAAAGAATTACGTAAACAAGGTCTGGATATTCGGCTGGGCGCAAAAGTGACTGGAACTGGAAGTAATAACCGGGAAGTCACAATTAGTTACGATGATGCAGAAGGCAAACAGCAAATTACTGTTGATAAACTAATCGTTGCCGTAGGTCGCACACCGAACACAAAAGGGCTGGGTGCGAATGAATCTGGCCTAGAACTGGATGAACGTGGATTTATTGTTGTTGATGAGAACTGTAAAACGAATCTGGAAAACGTGTATGCCATTGGTGACGTTGTTAGAGGTCCGATGCTTGCGCATAAAGCTTCTGAAGAAGGTGTGGCAATTGCTGAAAAAATAGCAGACAAACCCGGGCATATGAATTACCAAACTATTCCCTGGGTGATTTATACCTGGCCGGAAATTGCCTGGGTTGGTAAAACTGAAGAGCAATTAAAAACAGAAAATATTGAATACAATGCCGGTAACTTTCCGTTCATGGCGACAGGTCGAGCCAAGGCTATGGGTGAAGAGACAGGTTTTGTTAAAGTACTCGCAGATGCGAAAACAGATCGTGTTTTAGGCATTCATATTTTTGGCCCGAATGCATCAGAATTAATAGCTGAAGCTGTTGTGACAATGGAGTTTGATGGTAGCGCGGAAGATGTGGCCAGAACAATACATGCCCACCCGACACTATCTGAAGCAATGCATGAAGCGGCATTAGGTGTTGATGGCCGAACAATCCATATGTAATTTTGTAAAAAGTAACACTTCCATGTGTCTCTAAAACTTAATGTAAACAATAAGAGGGTTTATGTTTACATAACACTGTGTTGCCAAAATAAGATTCAATCTTTCATGAACCTAAAGTGATGCTTAAAGCATCTGGACCCCAGCGGTCTCTTACTGTAATTAAAGATAGTCTCTTACTAATTCGTGTACAATACTCTATTTATTGATATATTGTTTCTAATTAAGAAACAATAAGAGGTTGTATATGGATAAGATCATGAGTATGCGCGTTTTTTCTTCTGTTGCTAAAAACAATAGCTTTTCTGATGCGGCAAAAAAACTGTCCATGTCCAAGGCTATGGTATCAAAACATATCCAAAATCTGGAAAACTCTCTCGGTGTTCGCTTATTTAATCGCACAACCCGAAAACTCAATTTAACGGAAGTTGGTCATGCCTACTATGAAAAAGTTGATCATATTCTTGCTGATATAGATGAAACTGAATTATCAATAACTCAACTTAACTCTGAACCCAGAGGAAAGCTAAAGATAATGGCGCAACCTTCTTTTGGAGCATTTCATTTATCACGTGCACTTTCAGTGTATTTGAAAAAATATCCGGATGTAACAACAGAGATAGAACTCAGTAATCGCCCCCCTGATTTAGTCGAGGATGGAATTGATATTGCGCTTTACGTGGGCAAGCTGGATGACTCCAGTTTTGTTGCGCGCAAAATTACAACCGTTCGACGTGTCGTCTGTGCATCGCCTAACTATTTAAAACAAAATGGAACGCCACAAACTCCGGATGATCTACAGAATCATAATTGCATGATTTACGCTCCAAAAACACAGCAAAGCGAATGGGTATTTATTCGTAACAACGAAAAAATAAAAACCGCCGTTTCAGGCGATATTAAATCGAATGATGGTGATGCATTGCGTGTTGCCGCTATTCAAGACTGTGGTATTGCGCAATTACCAACTTATATGGTTGGTCTTGATATTCAGGCAGGCCGTCTCAAAGTAATATTGGGAGAATATGAACCAGAAAGACAGCCTGTCTATGCAATTTATAATCATCGAAAATACCTGTCGGCAAAGATTAAGACATTCATCGACTTCTTGTACGAACTCTATCAACCTGAAGCTTACTGGAATGAATGGACCTGATTTCATAAGAGGCAGGCAAGTTACTAATGTATTATAGTTAATAAAGAAACTCATATTTTAGCTAGACAGAATAATAATATCTGGTAGGATTCTATTTTTGCTGCATCGCAACATTTATTTATTTTCACTTTGAGTTTAATTAAGAACTAGAATTTATAGGAGAAAGACATGACAGATAATGTCGTTATCGTCGCTGCTGCGCGGACAGCGACTGGTAATTTTGGGGGCAGTTTGGCAGGTATACCTGCTCATACACTAGGCTCAACTGTAATTGCCGAAGTTGTAAAACGTGCCGGTATCAAACCGGAGCAAGTTGACGAAGTTATTTTCGGACAGGTTTTGGCAGCAGGAGCTGGACAGAACCCGGCAAGACAAGCGGCAATACATGCTGGAATACCTGAAAGCATACCAAGCATGACCATTAATAAATTATGTGGAAGCGGTCTAAAAACAGTTCACCTTGCTGCACAGGCAATTAAATGTGGCGACGCTGAAATTATTGTTGCAGGTGGTCAGGAAAGCATGAGTCAAGCTCCTCATTTACTTCCAAAATCACGTAATGGTCAAAAAATGGGCGATTGGAAAATGCAAGACTCCATGCTGTCTGATGGCTTGATGTGTGCATTCAATAATTATCACATGGGTGTTACCGCAGAAAATATTGCCAAAAAATATGATATCTCTCGCGAAGCTCAGGATGTATTTGCAGCGGGCTCACAAAACAAAACCGAAGCCGCAATAAACGCAGGTAAATTCAAAGATGAAATTGTTCCAGTCGAAATACCACAACGTAAAGGCGACCCAATCATATTTGATACTGATGAATGTCCCAACGCGGGAGTCACTGCTGAAAATTTAGGCAAAATGCGTCCTGCGTTTGATAAAGAAGGCACTGTGACAGCTGCGAATGCCTCTGGTATCAATGATGGTGCTGCTGCAGTTTTAGTCATGTCTGAAAGCAAAGCGAAAGAACTAGGTCTAGAAGTCATGGCAACCATTAAAGCGTATTCAAGTGTGGGTGTTGATCCGGCAATTATGGGTACCGGCCCTATTCCTGCTTCAACTAAATGTCTTGAGAAAGCGGATTGGTCTATCGATGATCTGGATCTAGTTGAAGCTAACGAAGCCTTTGCTGCACAAGCTATCTCTGTTAATAAAGGAATGGAATGGGATACATCAAAAGTGAATGTAAATGGTGGTGCAATTTCACTCGGACACCCAATTGGTGCTTCTGGTTGTCGTGTCTTAGTCACATTACTTCATGAAATGAAACGTAGTGATGCGAAAAAGGGTCTTGCCACACTTTGTATTGGTGGTGGTCAAGGTGTTGCGCTGGCAGTGGAAAGGAGCTAAACAATGTCAAACTTAGAAGGTAAAGTAGCATTAGTCACGGGCGGTACAGGCGGAATTGGCGCGGCTATCTGCTTATCTTTAGCAAAAGCGGGCGCTAAGGTAGCGACCAATTATCGTAACCAGGAAAAAGCTGAAAAGTGGCAAGCTGAAGTAAAAGAACAAGGCTTTGATATAAAAATCTATCAAGCTGACGTTTCAGATTACGATGCTTGTGAAAAGATGGTTGCCGATGTTATTTCTGATCTCGGTACTGTTGATATTCTAGTCAATAATGCCGGTATTACTAAAGATGGCATGTTCAAAAAAATGACCAAAGACAAATGGGATACGGTCATGAAGATCAACATTGACAGTCTGTTTAATGTTACTCGACATGTCGTCGACGGTATGACCGAAAAAGGCTGGGGACGTATTGTTAATATAGCTTCAATCAATGGACAGAAAGGTCAACTTGGTCAAACTAATTACAGTACTTCAAAGGCAGGTATGCACGGATTCACTATGTCATTAGCACAAGAAGTCGCTCGTAAAGGTGTTACCGTTAATACTGTTTCTCCTGGTTATATCGCAACGGAAATGGTAATGGCTGTACCAGAAGAAATTCGCAACAACATTATTGCAGCTATTCCCGCTAATCGTCTGGGTAAACCAGAGGAAGTAGCGGCATTGGTTAGTTTCTTATGTTCTGAAGAAGCAGCATTTGCAACCGGCGCAAACTTTTCAATGAACGGCGGACAGAATATGATGTAGTATTATTACTTCTGTATTTCAAATTAAGAAATACCGAGGTAACCTTCATTCTTTGGGAAAAAAATATGGAAGAAAAGAGAATAATAAAAAAATATCCAAACCGTCGTCTTTATGACACTGAAGAGAGCAAATACATTACGCTCGAGGATATTAAAAAGCTTGTCATTCAGAATAAAGAATTCATCGTTAAAGATGTGAAGTCTGAAGAAGATTTGACCAGAAGCATATTGTTGCAAATCATTTCAGAGCAGGAAGATGACGGCGAACCACTTTTCTCTACAGAAGCACTTTCCCATATTATTCGCTTTTATGGTGACTCTGTTCAATCTGTCGCTAGTGATTACATTCAAAAAAGTATCAGTTTGTTCGTATCTCAACAAAAGCAAATTCAGGAACAATTACAAGCGACGGTTCACAACAATCCAATCACAGCAATGGCCGAATTGACTGAAAAAAACATGGATATGTGGAAAAAAATGCAGGAAAACTTTTTTGACAATGCAATGAAGTCACCTTTTTCACCGAATAATGATAAGGAAGACTAAATCTCGTTCGTAAACCTGAGCCTAATGGTTTTCAGTTAAGTCCGTTAAGCCTTCATCTATATTGTTCTTTTCTTTTGCTGAGTCATTACGCAATGACTCTATATGAGCAAGGTAGTTAGCGTTAATATCACCTGTTACATATTCTCCGGTGAAACAGGATGTATCAAAGTTCTTTATATCCGTATTGCCTTTTTGCGCAGATTCAATCAAGTCCTCTATATCCTGATAAACCAACCAGTCAGCACCAATTGTTTCAGCCACTTCTTCGACCGTTTTGTTATAGGCAATCAACTCTGTTGGCGTCGGCATATCTATCCCATACACATTCGGATAGCGGACTGGAGGCGCTGCTGAAGCAACATAAACACGTTTTGCTCCCGCTTCTCTTGCCATTTGTACTATTTCGCTTGAGGTCGTACCTCTGACTATTGAATCATCAACAAGTAATACATTCTTGTCCTTAAATTCAAGCTCTATGGCGTTTAACTTTTGACGCACAGATTTTTTACGAATACTTTGTCCTGGCATAATAAATGTTCTCGGGATATACCTGTTTTTTACAAAGCCTTCACGATAAGCAACACCCAGTGCGTTAGCTAAAGGTAACGCCGCTGGTCGACTTGAATCTGGAATAGGTATAACGACATCAATATCATGCTCAGGGTTGAGCTTAAGAATTTTCTCAGCCAGTTTTTCTCCCATTCTTAAACGTGCTTTATATACAGAAATACCATCAATAATTGAGTCAGGTCTGGCCAGATAAACATGTTCAAAAATACAAGGACTGTAAACCGGGTTCTCAGCACATTGAAAAGTATGCATTTCACCATCAATCGTAATAAAAACCGCTTCGCCGGGCTCTATATCCCGTATACGTTGAAACTCAAGTGAATCAATCGCCACACTTTCTGATGCAATAATAAATTCCGTTCCTATGTCAGTTTTTCGTTCTCCAAAAACAATGGGGCGAATACCATTTGGATCACGAAAACCTAAAATACCCACACCCGTAATCATAGCAACCGCGGCATAACCGCCTTTGCAACGTTGATGTAAACGCTGAACAGCACGAAATACATCATTAGGCTGTAACTGATCTCGCGGTTTGCCAATCGTACTTAATTCATTAGCAAGAATATTCAGTAATACTTCCGAGTCTGAATTCGTGTTGATATGACGTAAATCATCTCGCATCAGGTCATCTTTCAAAGCTTCAGCATTGGTCAGGTTGCCATTATGCGCAAGTGAAAGACCGTAAGGAGAATTGACGTAAAAAGGCTGAGCTTCTGCAGATGATTGACAACCTGCTGTAGGGTAACGAACGTGGCCTATTCCCATATTGCCTTTCAGGTTAAGCATATGCCGCGTGTGAAAGACATCCTTAACAAGACCGTTATCTTTTCTTAGGAACAATTTGCTACCATCGCAGGTAATCATTCCGGCCGCATCCTGACCTCTGTGTTGAAGCATGGTCAGGCCATCATAAATAGCCTGATTAACCGGGTTCTTGGCGACGATACCAACTATGCCACACATCGTTAATTGTTAACCTCTTGAATTATGTTTGCCATCTTCATCTGCCTGTTCATAGCCATGATACTCGGAAACGGACTCAGGTAAATACTGTGAACTCCATATACTAATACGTTCAAAAGGCTCTGCCAATTTTGATTCCCTCCACCAGCTTTCCTGAGGAAAAGCAGTGAAACCGGCAAGAAAAATAATCACTAACGCAATTAATGTTCCCAAAGCCATACCAAAAAATAAACCGAGAATTCTATCTGCTGCTGTTAGCCCTGTTTTTCCTAATAATTTAACTATCAGAAAGCTGATACCGCTCATTATTAACAGACTCAAAATGAATAGAGCAATAAATGCCAGGATCATTCTGATTACATCTTGTTCAACATAACTTTCCAACAATGGAGAAAAATAGGGAACCAGTTTTATGGAAAGCCCCAATGAAATTGCCCAGGATAATAATGAAAAGATAATATTCAAAAAACCATAAAACACACCCACTATCGCTGGTAGTGCGATTAAACAGAGAATCACTATATCGGCTGTAGACATTGGGTAATTAATATGAACTTTAGTTTTTTATAATTTTAAGGGTAACTTAAAACAATACCGTCTAACTTCATTTTTGTTTTTATGCTTTTTAATAAAGCATCAGCATCGGCACGTAAGATTTCAGGCCCTACTCTAACCCGGTAACTGATTTTACCTTTTTTTGTTAATGGCTCAACAAAAGCGGGAAAACCAGCTTTTCTTAAACTCAGGTTAAGTTTATCTGCGTTTACTTTAGTAGAGAAACTACCAAGCTGAACGACCCAGGCTGTTAAACCCACTTTTTTATTTATTGTTTTTTCCTGAACAACCGGTTTTTCATCCGTTACTTTTTCTGCCGTTTTTTCAGCTATCTCCTCCTGACTCAGTAGCTCTGCATTGAGAGTATCATTCGTAGAATCTGGAACTTCAGTAATAGGCATTAATGAATCATTAAGAGTTACCAGCTTTGAAGAAAACTTTTCTGTTGGCCTTTCTGGAATATTAGTTTTACTTATTGAGTTCGAATCAATTGGCCCAGTCAGTAACATTGGTATAAAAATCACCGCAATGACAACAAGTACCGCTGCGCCAACCAACCTTTCTTTTAATCGATGATGCATATTTATCTTTCGTTCAACTTTCTAAGCGCTGCACCGACAGTTAAAAATGATCCGGTAATGACAACTCTGTCTCCAGACTTTGATGATTTATTCAAACTTTCTAATGCTTCATCAACATTTCTGAATTCTGTTACATTTTCTTCAATCCCCAATGAGGATAAATCTGACAAAAGCATTTTCGCATCGCTACCCCTTTCTTGTGCCAACGTTACAATGCTCCATGTATCAGCCACTTCACTTAACGCTTTTAGCACTTCACCATGATCTTTATCTTTTAGCATGCCTACAAGTAAATGTGTTTGCCCTACGCAGGGAATTACTTTTAAATTTACAACCAACGCTTCAACTGATTGCGAATTATGAGCAACATCCAGAATTTTTGTCACTTCTCCCGGAATAATTTGCATGCGTCCATCAAGGCGAAAACTATTCAAACCTTGTGCTATGTTCTCTTCACTGACTGGGTATTCATGATGAATCTTATCTAAGACCATTAGCACACCAGCAGCATTTTGTAGTTGAAAGTCGCAGTGCTGCATCGGTTTGGGTAAAGCTTTAAATGACAGACTCTTTGTTTCCCATGACCAACAATCACCATTACTTGAATATTGATAATCGCGACCTGCTATACTTAATGGCGTACCAAGAGCGCTGGCACAGTTCAGTAAACTTTGTGGCGGATTCGGATCGGAACAAACGGCAACCGCCTTGTTTCTAAAAATACCCGCTTTTTCTCTCGCTATACTTTCCCGGTTATCACCAAGCCATTGTTGATGGTCAATATCAATACTGGTAATTAATGCGACATCTGCATCAAGCACATTTACCGCATCCAGTCGCCCACCTAAACCTACTTCAAGAAGTGCTAATTCGACATTATGCTGTCGAAAAATATCGAGTGCTGCCAAGGTGCCAAATTCAAAATAGGTTAAAGAAATATCACCCCTGGCTCTGTCTATCCGGTCAAAAGACTCACATAACTCAGTATCAGATACTTGTTCGCCATTAATACAAATACGTTCATTATATTTCAATAAGTGCGGCGAAGTATATCGACCAATTTTATAACCCGCATTACGAAGTACCTTGTCCAATAAAGTAATACTGGAACCTTTACCATTTGTACCCGCTACACTGATAACATTGTATGATGGCTTGAGTAAACCCATGTTATCCGCAACGCGTTTACAACGTTCCAGGCCAAGTTCAATTGCAGTGAAATGAAGACTTTCCTGCCACTCTAACCACTTTTCTAAACGATTAAATCTTAAACGACCCGGCTTTAAACCGGTCTTTGAAGGTGATTTAATCTTGTCCGGCATTATGCTTAAGCTTTAATTAATCAGATGTTTTTTTATGTGTTAGTAGAGCTAAAGTATTGGCAATCCTGTCACGCAATTCACCTCGATTAGCGATCATATCAATATCACCGTTTTCAAGCAGAAATTCACTACGTTGAAAACCTTCTGGTAAAGTTTCTCTTACAGTCTGCTCAATGACTCTTGGTCCGGCAAAACCGATTAACGCATTAGGCTCTGCAATATTAATATCCCCTAGTGTTGCCAGGCTTGCTGACACACCACCCATTGTCGGGTCGGTTAATACTGAAATATAGGGTAGTTTATTTTCACGTAGCACTGCCAATGCTGACGCCGTTTTTGCCATTTGCATTAATGAAAATAATGCTTCCTGCATTCTTGCTCCACCACTGGTTGAAAAACAGATTAAAGGGACTTTTTTCTCAATGGCAACATCAACAGCACGGATGAATTTTTCACCGACAACTGACCCCATTGATCCTCCCATAAAATCAAACTCAAACGCACATGTAACGACAGATAAACCTTTTAAGCGTCCAGACATCACAACCAAAGCATCATCCTCGCCGGTCTTTTTTTGCGCCTGATTTAACCTGTCTTTATACTTCTTACTGTCGCGAAACTTTAAAATATCAACTGGCTTCACATCGCTAGCTATTTCTTCACGACTTTCTTCATCATCCAGAAATCGCTCCAGGCGAATACGCGCACTAATGCGCATATGGTGATTACATTTTGGACAAACTTCCAGATTCCGTTCTAATTCGGCACGGTAAAGCACCTCATTACAGTGCGTACACTTTGTCCAGACACCTTCCGGAACAGTGCGTCTATTCGCATTTGTTTTACCACGTGAGGGTAATATTTTTTCAAACCAGCTCATTTAAAATATATCCCGTTAAGTTTTGTCCAGTGCCTGACGCAAGGAACCAATAAATGATGTTATTTCTTTTTTCAGTTTTTCACTATCGCCGGCATTATCAGAAATCCGTTGTACCAATGCGCTACCAACGACAACAGCATCACAAACACGCCCAACTGCTTCAGCAACTTTCGCATCTGAGATACCAAAACCAACGCCAACAGGCAACTCTGTTTTACTACGAATCTCTGCCAGTTTTTCATCAACCGCATCAATATCCAGCTGATTAGACCCTGTTACGCCTTTCAGGGAGACATAATACAGGAAGCCCGAAGCAACTTCACAAATCTTCTGCAAACGTTCACTATGCGTTGTCGGTGAGATTAAAAAGATATGGTCTAAATCAAATGGTTGTATCATTTTTGTAAGTTCATCAGATTCTTCCGGTGGCAAATCCACTATAATTAAACCGTCAACACCGGCTTCTACCGCCTTTTCGGTAAAGGTCTGATAGCCCATTACTTCTATCGGGTTAAGGTACCCCATCAAAATTATGGGTGTAGAATCATCACTTGTTCTGAATTCTTTAACAATATTAAACACATCGTCGGTATTGGTCCCTTTTTCCAGGGCACGTTCACTAGCACGTTGAATAACGGGACCATCAGCCATTGGATCTGAAAAAGGAACACCGAGTTCTATAATGTCAGCACCTGCTGATACCAGTTCACGCATGATGCCTATAGTTTCATCTAGCGAAGGATCGCCAGCGGTAATAAATGGAATCAATGCTTTTTTATTCTGTTCTTTTAACGTGCTGAAACACACTTTAATTCTACTCATGTTGATTAATTACTGGATAATTAGGGGAAATATTTACGGAAATTACAGATGAATAATCGTTTATTTTTTCACGTTGACTTTTAATTCAAGCAGCTCAATTGCCATATCTGGCACTTCTTTATGATTTTTTGACTCATTTGATAGCAACCAATGATCAACCTCATCGCGCTTCACTTTGACCATTTCTGCCACAGCCATGCGATCAAGTTTATGCTCACCCATTATATCCATCAAACGTTCTCTATTATTCATAGCTTGAATCCTTAGAAGTAGATTCTCATCAAACGGTTATACCTTCGCGCGCTGCGACTGTATGAATGTCCTTATCACCACGACCTGATAAATTAGTGATAATAATGGCATCTTTGTCCATTTTAGGTGCGATTTTGCTAGTGTACGCCAGTGCATGGCTAGATTCCAATGCCGGGATAATCCCTTCAATTTTTGTTAAATCATGAAATGCTTTCAGGGCTTCATCATCTGTTACAGAAACATAATTAGCACGGCCTGTATCTTTCAACCAGGAATGCTCAGGACCAACGCCAGGATAATCAAGACCCGCTGAAATCGAGTGTGTTTCGATAATTTGACCGTATTTATTTTCCATAAGATATGTACGGTTGCCATGCAAAACACCGGGTTTACCGGCATTTAAAGGCGCAGCATGCCTGCCTGTATCGATACCATCGCCCGCAGCTTCAACACCAAAAATTTCGACATCTTTATCATCCAGAAAATGATGGAATAAACCTATCGCATTAGAACCACCAACAACACAAGCGACTAATGAATCAGGTAGTCTGCCTGTTTGGTCGAGACATTGTTGCCGCGCTTCACTGCCAACAATCGCATTAAAATCACGCACCATCGCAGGATACGGATGAGGACCAGCAACAGTTCCGATAATATAAAAAGTATCATCAACATTCGTCACCCAGTCTCGCATAGCTTCATTCAAGGCATCTTTTAATGTTTTAGAGCCTGCTTCGACTGAAACGACGGTTGCTCCAAGTAGTTTCATACGATAGACATTAATCGCTTGTCTCTTAATATCTTCTGCGCCCATATAAACTATGCATTCCATACCGTATCGTGCAGCAACAGTCGCGGAAGCAACACCATGTTGGCCTGCGCCTGTTTCAGCAATTACTCGGCGTTTACCCATTCTTTTTGCTAATAAGGCCTGACCAACAGTATTATTCACTTTATGGGCACCAGTGTGATTTAAGTCTTCGCGCTTTAAATACACTTGTGCGCCGCCCAGTTCTTTACTCCAACGTTCGGCATGGTATAGCGGTGAAGGACGACCAACGAAATGTTTTAAATCTCGTTCATATTCCGCAATAAAATCCGGATCTTTACTAAATTTATTGTAAGCCTCTTCAAGTTCTTCCAGTGGCCCCATTAAAGTTTCTGACACAAACCGACCGCCATAAACACCAAAGTGTCCACGTTTATCGGGCATAGATTTATACGATTCAATATCTGTTTTTTTCATCACTTCAGGCACTCATCGCCTCACTTATAAAGTTTTTAATTTTGACAGGATCTTTAATTCCTTTTTCTTTTTCTACACCGCCACTGACATCAACAGCATAAGGCCGTACTCGACTTACTGCATTCTTAACGTTTGTTTCGTCCAGACCACCGGCAAGTATAATAGGTTTTTCTAACACATTTGGTATCAAATCCCAATTAAAAGAGATGCCTGTACCTCCCGGCACATCTTTCACATAGGTATCGAGTAATAAACCTGCTGCAGAATCATATCGCTGACACTCTACAGTTAAATCTATATTCTCGACCATTCGAATCGCTTTAATATACGGTTTATTGAAGCTTGCGCAAGCTTGTTCAGGTTCTTGTCCATGAAATTGCAATGTATTAATCGCTACCCGATCCAATATTTTTTTAACATAACTTTCATCTGCATCAACAAATAATCCAACAAAGTTTATAAATGGCGCACAATTTTTAACGATATGTTCTGCTGTATTGAGTGTTATATAGCGTGGACTCTTTTCATAAAAAACAAACCCTATAGCATCTGCACCAGCTGAAATCGCCGACTCGGCATCTTCAAGACTTGTTATGCCACAGATTTTGATTCGTGTCCGGCTCATTTTTCTATATCAAACTTATCAATCAATGTATCTGGTTTCGGAATTATATACTCGTCTGGATATTTTATATCAGCCAAATATAAACCATACGGTGGTGCGGTAACACCGCCAGCAGTTCTATCTTTTGCTAGCAAGACTTCTTCAACCCATTTTATCTCTTTATTACCTTTGCCTATAGCCATTAATACACCGGCTATATTCCTGACCATATGATGTAAAAATGCATTTGCACAGATCGTAATTAAATACCAGTCACCCGATTTATTGATATCTAATTGATATATTATTCTTATCGGAGATTTTGCCTGGCAAGCAGCCGCCCTGAATGAAGTAAAATCATTTTCACCAAGTAGAACTTTTGAAGCTGTCTTCATTCTTTCATGATCAAGCGGCATTGACTCCCATGTTACCAAACCGTTATAAACAGCAGGGCGTGCTCGACGATTTAATATTAAATATTGATAAGTTCTTTTTTGTGCACAGAATCTGGCATGAAATTCATCATCAACATGCATAGCCCATGTCACCGCAACGTCTTTGGGTAGCTTGGTATTCGTGCCTAATTGCCAGGCTTTGAGTTCACGTTGAGATGTTGTGTCAAAGTGAACGACCTGTTGAAGTGCGTGCACGCCTGTATCTGTTCTACCTGCACAAACGACCCGGATAGTTTCATTAGCAACGTCAGATAAGGCTGACTCAAGAACTTCTTGAACAGTAGGTGAGATATCTTGCCTTTGCCAGCCATAATAAGCATGACCTGCATATTCGATCCCCAGCGCAATTCTCATAACTTATTTCTGGCTGGTTGCACAAAACAAACTCGAAACTCATTCACTAAAAGAAAGACATTACGGTTAGTTTTGTACAGTAATTAAACTTGGCCTAAAAGATCTTCTGCCTGTTTACGTTGTTCGTCATTTCCATCCGCTATGACTTCATCAAGAATCGTTTTGGCGCTGTCCTTATCACCTAGTTCAACATAAGCTTTAGCCAGATCAAGTTTTGTGGCAATTTCATCTTCGCTGCTTTGCTCTTCAGGTTGTGCTGCTCTAGGAACAAAGACAGTGTGGTCATCTTCATCATCATCGTCTTCATCTAATGAAAGAGCACTTTTAGGAAGCTCAACTGTTCCATCCAGATCCAGACTTGATTCTTCTGCTGTTTCTGATGAATCATTATCATCAAGACTAAAATCAAGGTCTATCCCGACATCATCTTCCTTTGTCGTAGCTACCTCGTCTTCAGCAATAGAAAGATCAAGTTCGATACCTTCATCTCCACTATCAAGCTTCACTTCTTCTGTAGCAGTGGCACCTAAATCCATATCTAAAGAGATATCATCTTCAGAAGTACTTTCACCCATATCAACGTCAAGCGATAGTTCTTCTTCTGGCACATCTAGACCAAATTCCAAAGCAGGTTCTTCGTCAGAAGAGTCAGGAATATCTAACTCTATTTCACCTGTTCCTGCTTCTGGCTCAACAATACCTAAATCCATATCTAACGACATTTCATCATTTGATTCTTCAACATCAAGTCGAATCGGTTCTTCTTCTGGTATATCCAGACCAATTTCCAAAGCAGGTTCTTCATCAGAAGATCCCGCAATATCCAACTCTATTTCATTTGTTTCAGCTTCAGAATCAACAGTGTCTATATCAAGTTCTATTTCATTACTATCGCTATCACCTACTGTCATATCGAAATCAAGTACATTACTATCATCAGAACTTTCTATAGATAATTCTTCTGTACTAGACGTATCTATATCAACAGTAGCACTGTTGTCCTCAGCAGAAATATCAAACTCTATTTCATTTGAGTCTTCATTTGCTTCTGAATCAGCAAGACTTTCTACATCAATATCAAGCTCTCCATCGCCCGTATCAAGGTCGAGTAATTCAGAACTATCTGCACCCGCACTTGTAGCAGCGGTAACATCCAGTAAGTCTTCTTCTGAATCAAGGTCAAGGTTGGCAGCGGCGGTAACATCCAGTAAATCATCGCCGGGAGACTCTTCTGCTGACGTATTATCCAGTAAGTTCTCAGCACCCGTACCTGAAATATCTAATATATCATCACTATCACTGACCTGAGGGGTGTCAGCCTCAGAGTCGATTTATTCATA
>JBELBG010000006.1:14927-16578 GCA_042095435.1 Thiotrichaceae bacterium
GCTGTAACATCAAGTAAGTCTTCAACTTCTTCACTGCTGCTGGCTCCAGTAATATCAAGCACCTCTTCTGCTGCCGGTGTTTCTGATGCTATAGGCACTTCTTCTGCACCGCCAATATCAAAGTCTAGACCACCACCCGCATCATCATCGGCTTCTTCATCCGCTGTTACGTCAACAAATCCACCACTAGTATTATCTGCAGTATCATCGTCATCATCATCGTCTCCTGCTTCAAATAAAGCACGGTTTGGTGACATTTCTGACCACATCGCAGTTGTCATATTCCAATATTCGCCTTCGCCTCCTACCAGATCATGCAATACCTTCGCTTCTTCTTCATAACTCTTCTTATCGCCTGAGGTATAGAATACTTCAAGAAGTTTTGAGTGATACTCAGGGTTATCAGGACTGTCATTAATGACATTTCTAACAAACTCTTCAGCCTGATCAAATTGTTCAAACGCCAGATAGGTATTTACTTCCTGTAAAGGATCCTCTTCCTCTTCTTCTTCAACTTCCCCTACTACAGGCGCTTCTTCTGCCATGGATTGCGCTTTTTCTTCTTCATCAAGGTCCAGATCAACCACAGCATCGCCTGTAGGCGGTGTTACTGTCTCATCTTCACTATCTGGTAATACTGTTACAGTTTCTGAAGCAGCGGCGCTTTCACCTGTGCTTCCCAAATCACCTGAATCAAAATCAGGAAAAGCCTCTTCGGTCATTGTGTCAACCTGAACCGT
The DNA here is from genome assembly GCA_042095435.1 of Thiotrichaceae bacterium. Classification (GTDB taxonomy): domain Bacteria; phylum Pseudomonadota; class Gammaproteobacteria; order Eutrophobiales; family Eutrophobiaceae; genus UBA7359. Next base: position 15,668 of record JBELBG010000006.1, read on the forward strand.
TTCCGCTTTTGGTTTTCTGAATTTCATTATCACAACAATAATGAGCAGCAGTACAATCACACCAGCGATAGCCATGCCAACCATTGGGTTACCAAGCAAGATATCCTTTACCGGCCCCAAATATTGCTCAACCATGCCCATAACACCTGTTGGTGCTGGTTCTGGTTCAATGTCTATTACTTCAATATCTTCCTCAGCATCGGCTTCAACCACTATGTCTTCTTCAGTTTCAGCTACCTCGCCTTCTGCTAATATTTCTTCTTCAGTATCAGTTGCTGTTTCTCCCTCAGCCTCTGCTAATATTGCTTCTTCAATGTCAGTTGCTGTTTCTTCAGCTTCAGCGATAACTTGCTCGGCTTCTAGCTCCATTTCTTCTACAACAACTTCTCCATCTTGCGCTGCCATCATTTGTTCCTGTAACGCTGCTAACTCATCATCTTTAAGAGATAACAAACGTTTAAGATCAGAAAGTAGTGCATCAGACTCCTGAACCCTATCTTTAAGTTCAAGGTTTTCCTGTGTTAATACTTGAATAGTTTCCTGTGCCAGGATCATTTCTTCACCAGTGCCGGAATCAACACTGGAAACTTGATCGCTTGCTTCTCCAGAGTCATCAGCTGAAACAAGCTTTAACTCGGCATCAACAGTTTCTTCTGCAACAACCTCTGTTTCTTCGGCTTCAACTGTAGCCGTAGCGCTAAGCTCTGGACGTTCACTAACATTACTGGACAGATTCTCTCTTATGTCACCCCAAGCGCTGTATTGTGATTGCGCTTCTTTTAATGCTTCAGCATTGCTAAGTGCAGTTATCTCACTTTCATTCGGCATACGCAGAACTTGTCCGCGTTTTAAACCATTGATATTGCCATCGATAAATGCTTCAGGGTTTGCTCTTAACAACGCCATCATCA
>JBELBG010000007.1:0-13498 GCA_042095435.1 Thiotrichaceae bacterium
ATGCAAAAGCTTTGCATTAATATTGTCACGCTGAGATAACAATTCATCTAAATCCATAGATCCCATGACTGTACGAATATTTGTCATGGTTAGGTTTAAAATCGCACGAGTTAAATTATTAACTTCATAAGCGGCCTGCGCGGCATTTAACACCTGAAAGAAGACAACACCATCAACTCGAATCATTGCATTATCTTTAGTAATGACTTCTTGTGAAGGCACATCAATAACCGTTTCCATCATATTCATCTTCGCGCCAATACGGTCGAAAAATGGAACAATGATATGTAAGCCAGGAGAAAGTGTACGCTTATACTCACCAAAGCGTTCCACTGTATATTCATTACCCTGCGTGACAATCGTCACAGCTTTCATCAAGACAACTACTGAAAAAATAACGACTACTAGAATAAACTCAGCCATACCTCTTCTCCCTAAAAACTATTTATTTGTATATATTTTTCTAAAAATTTATATCAGCTTCTTTAGTACATTATTTAATAAATCTTATTGTATAAGGATAACGATATTTAATACCGTCATTTGCTTTTATTGATGCAATGATGACGACAACAATTTGAAAGATTAGCACTACACCTAACATTAAAAAGCCAATTAAAACAAAACATAAAATAACAGAAACAATCACAGCAATGAGCATGGTTAACTGAAAATTTAAAGACTCTTTACCCTGATCATTTACAAACGGCATGTCATCTTTCTTAATCATCCAGACAATCAATGGGCCTAGCACGCTACCAAACGGAACAAGGTATCCAGAAAAAGAAAGTAAATGGCACAACATACCCCAAAGGCGTTCATCCTTATTTGGTATATCTGTTGTTTGTAATTCTTCAGTCATACCCGTTTCCTATTCTCTATTAAATTAGACAAATTAAAACTGACTAAACACTATCACTCAAAATGTAATTTGTCCCCGAGAATAACTCTTTATTTTTCAATAAAATATAAACTTTCAAACAATTTTTATCTATTGATCAGTTTGTATTTCATTATCTTCCTTCGTTTTCTTTTGCATACTTTCTTTTTCAAGATCAATAAAAATAGACACGCCCGGCGCCGCTTTTTGCATCCAGCCACGGATACGTTTAATCATGACGCCTTCCAGTTTGGTGAAATAATGATCCGCGCCTTCAATTTCCACCTGCATATAGTCCCGGTTTCCTCCTTTTTTCGCGGCAAGGCGTCGATCCGCCGCCTGATCTGTTGCTTTTTTATAATCGCGGCTACCGTATATATCCAGGAAAGGAATATTCGATTTCTCAATTAAACCAAATATATCAATCGGTGGTTTAACAAAAGCATAGTCCTGAAGACCAATTGCAACCAAAGCGACAATTCTGCGACCATCAGCCTTTGCAAAATAGGATAAGGCACTAACCGCACCAAAACTATGTCCTATTGCTACAATATTTCTAAACTTAAGTTCATGTAGAGCATTTATCGCCGCTTCTATACGGGCAACAGATGGATCAAGCGTTTTCCCGTAATCCTCGATCTGGTTTTCCGCTGCAATCACAGGAAGTTGAATGGAAAGCGTGGTCCAGCCGTATTCCGGTAAAGCCTTTCTTATTGGCGATATGGTCTGCGGCCAATCAGCATGAGCACTCATACCATGCAAAATAATCGCGGCACCTATCGTTAGATCGCTAGTGTGTTTTTTAAGTATGGCCTGAAACTTTTCACCATTGGCGTCAAGCCACATAATTTCGCCATCTTTTAGTTCTTCCTCCAGTTTTTCACTGACCTGCAGTTCCCGTTCACGGTCCAGTGGAGCAGCATTCACCACAAAAGCTGAAAAAAGTAGCGGAAATAAAACAATGTTTGTTAGAAAGTACTTTGTCATGTCTTCTCTATTAAACTCTTTTTGAATTAACATTGAAATAGAGCAACAAATAGGCCAAATAGCGGCCTTGGCAAGCCTCTGTGTTGCACGATTTAGCGAAATGATCGCGCAGAAATGATGTGAGATTCAAGTACTCGTTACCGAAATCATAGCCATAGCTCTAGTGTAGGAAACATGTGCTGGAATACCGCATCAGGGCAAGTGAGCGTACGTCAAATCGTGCAACATAGGGGTTAATAAGGTAAAGTTCGCACTCTACCGGATATATATGAAAACTAAAGAATTATTAAAATGCTTGAACCAGTCATAGCACCTTCTATTCTATCTGCTGATATGGCCAGACTCGGTGAAGATACCGAAGCTGTGCTCGCAGCAGGCGCTGATTTTGTACACGTTGACGTCATGGATAATCACTACGTGCCGAACCTTACTTTTGGCCCAGTTATTGTTAAAGCACTACGCGACTATGGCGTTACTGCGCCACTTGACGTGCACTTAATGATTAAACCAGTAGATCGTATTATTCCGGAATTTGCTGAAGCAGGCGCTAGCTACATCACTTTTCATCCGGAAGCATCAGAACACATCGATCGTTCACTCCAATTAATTCGTGATAATGGCTGTAAATCAGGTTTAGTTTTCAATCCGGCAACTCCACTGGATTGTCTCGAATATGCCATGGATAAAGTCGATATGATTCTATTGATGTCCGTTAACCCGGGCTTTGGTGGCCAATCTTTTATTCCTTCTGCTCTGGATAAACTAAAAACAGCACGCAAATTAATTGATGAATCCGGTTATCCGATCCGCCTTGAAATAGACGGCGGTGTCAAAGTCGATAATATTCGTGAAATAGCCGAAGCAGGTGCAGATACGTTTGTTGCTGGATCGGCAATATTTGGCAGCGACGATTACAAAGCAACAATTACTTCAATGCGAGAACAACTATCCGCCGTAAATAGCTAGTACACGACTTACCCATTTTTTATTTTCTATGTCTATTAAAACACCTGACCTGGCATTACCTGAATTAGTATTATTTGATCTTGACGGAACATTAATCGACTCAATTCCTGATCTGGCAAACTCTGTTAATCAAACATTGTCAGAACTATCTATTGAACAGCGTGAAATAAACAGTATCCGTAACTGGGTTGGTAATGGCGTTGAAAAGCTTCTACATCGTGCACTAAGTAATGACATTAACGGTGAAGTCGAACCTGAACTATTTAACAAAGCATTTCCAAGATTTATGGAAATTTACCAAGAAAATATGTGTGTCACGACAACATGTTATCCAGGTGTCGTCGAAGGCATTAATTTTCTAAAAGAACGGAATATTAAACTCGGCTGTGTGACTAATAAGAGTGGTGCTTTTGTTAGTCCGATACTGGAAAAATTGGGCCTATTGAACGATATGAATATTATTGTCGCTGGTGACACCTTGCCTAAAAAGAAACCGGATCCCTTGCCACTTTTACACGCAGCATCAGTTCTGAAGACAGATCCTAAAAAGTCATTGATGATCGGTGACTCTGTTAGCGACGTAAAATCAGCACGCGCAGCAGATTTCCAAATTGTTTGTGTCAGTTATGGTTATAATCACGGCAAAGATATTCGCGATACCAAGCCGGATGCCGTTGTAGATTCACTAGCAGAATTGTCGCAACTATTTCACTAAAAATTATGATTAACGAAATCGAATTCAATCAGCTTGCCAGTCAGGGCTATAACCGTATTCCTCTAATGCGTGAAGTATTGGCTGATCTCGATACGCCGTTAAGTACCTATATGAAACTGTGTGCCGCACCCTATTCTTATTTATTTGAATCAGTACAAGGCGGCGAAAAATGGGGACGTTATTCCATTATTGGACTACCCGCAAAAAAAATTATCACTACTAACGACAAACAGATTGTCATTAAAGAACAAGGCAACATCATTAATGAATACAATGTTGATGATCCTTTAGCTGAAATTGAACGCTTACACAAAACCTATAAGGTTGCAGAAATAGAAGGCATGCCTCGTTTCAATGGCGGACTAGTTGGTTACTTCGGTTACGAAACGATCCGCTATATCGAACCACGTTTGACTAATAATAGTAAAGACGATCCTATTGGCTCACCTGATGTTCTATTAATGGTGTCAGATGAAGTTGTCGTATTCGATAATCTCAGCGGCAAACTCAATATTATTGTTCATGCCGATCCTGAAAACGATAATGCTTTTCAAAAAGCGCAACAACGACTTGATGAATTGGTTAAAACTCTGGCAACAAAACAAATCGAAAAACAGAATAGGAATACTTCAAGAACCGTTAACGAAAAAGACTTTGTTTCCGGTTTCACTCAGGAAAACTATGAGGCCGGCGTTGATAAAATAAAAGATTACATTGTTGAGGGCGATTGCATGCAAGTCGTGCTATCTCAACGGCCGTCTATTCCATTTGAATCTGAACCAGTTGATCTATACCGGGCATTACGTTGCCTGAACCCTTCACCTTATATGTATTTTCTTGATTTGGACGGCTTTCAAATTGTTGGTTCTTCACCGGAAATACTGGTGCGTCTGGAAGATGATATGGTAACTGTCCGACCAATTGCCGGTACTCGCCCTCGTGGCAAAACAGAAGAAGAAGATATTGCACTAGAAACAGACTTATTGGCAGATCCAAAAGAGTTAGCCGAACATTTAATGTTGATTGATTTAGGTCGTAACGATACCGGTCGCGTTGCTGAAATGGGCAGTGTTCAATTAACCGACAAAATGATTATTGAACGCTACTCACATGTCATGCACATTGTTTCTAATGTCACCGGAAAATTAAAAGAGGGTATGAGCGCCATTGATGTTTTGCGTGCAACCTTCCCAGCCGGTACCGTATCAGGCGCACCAAAGATTCGGGCAATGGAAATTATTGATGAATTGGAACCGGTCAAACGTGGTGTTTATTCCGGTGCAGTCGGCTATTTGTCCTGGAATGGCAATATGGATACGGCGATTGCGATTCGTACCGCAGTAATTAAAGATAAAACATTGCATATACAGGCTGGCGCAGGCATTGTTTCTGATTCGGTACCCAGAAACGAATGGGACGAAACCATGAATAAAGGTCGTGCTATCTTCCGGGCAGTCAGCATGGCGGAAAAAGGCCTGGCATAATTTAGGGCTTAAATAACTCAGGTATCACTATGTTATTAATGATCGACAATTACGATTCTTTTACTTACAACCTGGTTCAGTATTTTGGTGAACTGGGTCAGGACGTACAAGTATTTCGTAATGATAAAATCAGCATTGTAGAAATAGAAAAGCTGAAACCGGATCATATTGTTATCTCGCCCGGCCCATGTACGCCAAATGAAGCCGGTATATCCATTGATGTGATTAATAAATTTAAAGGACAAGTTCCAATATTGGGCGTCTGCCTGGGACATCAGAGTATCGGTCAGGCATTTGGCGGCAAAATAGTTCATGCACATAATATTATGCATGGAAAAACATCGGATATTTATCATAACAACTCCGATATTTTTAAAGGTTTTGAAAACCCCTATACCGCGACACGTTATCATTCGCTGGTTATCGAAAAAGAATCTTTACCCGATTGTTTTGAAATTACCGCATGGACCCAGACTAATGACGGTGAAATGGATGAAATCATGGGTATTAAGCATAAAGAACTCGCTATTTCAGGGGTGCAGTTTCACCCTGAGTCAATTCTGACATCGTATGGTCATGAAATATTGTCAAACTTTCTCAATAATAACTAATTAATTACCCATGAATATACAAACAGCAATTAATGAAGTCATTAACGGTAATAACCTTAACCGTGCTGATATGAACGCAGTAATGAAAACCATTATGCAGGGCGAAGCAACACCCGCTCAAATAGGTGGCTTATTGGTCGCTTTGCGTCTAAAAGGTGAAAGCGTTAATGAAATCACCGCTGCTGCTGAAGTCATGCGTGAATTGGCTGAGAAAGTAAATGTAGATAAAACTAATCTAGTTGATACCTGCGGTACCGGTGGTGATGGCGCCAATACATTTAATATTTCCACAACGTCTGCCTTTGTTGCCGCCGCCGCAGGCGCAAAAGTAGCAAAACATGGTAATCGTTCTGTCTCAAGTAAATCCGGCAGCGCCGATGTATTAGAAGCGGCAGGCGTTAATCTCGAATTAAATGCCGGGCAAGTTGAAAGTTGTATTGAAAATGTGGGTATCGGTTTTATGTTCGCACCAATGCATCATAGTGCTATGAAACATGCAATTGGCCCGCGTCGTGAACTAGGCATTCGTACTTTGTTTAATGTACTTGGCCCATTAACCAATCCTGCGGGCGCACCGAATCAGGTCATCGGTGTTTTTAGTAAAGACTGGTTATTGCCATTAGCTGAAACTTTAAAACAACTGGGTAGCGAACATGTATTTGTTGTGCATGCTGAAGACGGACTGGATGAAATTAGCATCTCAGCAAAAACATCGGTTGCCGAGTTAAAAGACGGGCAAATCAAAACCTATGATATTAGTCCAACAGACTTTGACATGACGCTTCAGGATATTACTGAACTCGCTGTATCCGGTATTGACGATAGTTTAAATACAATGAAGTCTGTTCTGGAAAATATAGACAGCGCGGCAAAAGATATTGTTTGTTTAAATGCTGGTGCGGCTATCTATGCCGCAGGTTTAACAGATTCAACTGCGACAGGTATTACTAAAGCCCAAGCAACTATTGCCTCTGGCGCAGCCAAAGAAAAACTGGAACAACTCATTCAACATAGCCAATCATTTAAAGCGTAATAGCATGCAAGAAAATACACCGGACATTCTAAAAAACATACTTAACTACAAGGTAGAGTATTTAGAGCACACAAAAAGAAAAGTCTCTGCACAAGAGATGCAACATCGAGCAGAAGACTGCGAGTCAAAATACGGGTTTACTAATGCGATTTTAAAAAGCATAGAAGAAGGTAAGCCGACAGTTATTGCAGAAATTAAAAAAGCCTCACCTAGTCGTGGCGTTATTCGGGAAAACTTTAAAGCTGATGAAATAGCAAAAAGTTATGCTGATGCTGGCGCCTGCTGTTTGTCTGTTTTAACTGATGTTGAATACTTCAAAGGTTCTGATGATTATTTAAAACAGGCTCGTGCAGTTTGTGAATTACCTATCTTGCGTAAAGAATTCATGATAGACCCTTATCAGGTTTATGAAGCTAAGTTTATCGGTGCAGATTGCATTTTAATTATTGTCTCAGCCTTATCCGATATGCAAATGCAAGATCTGGTTGGCACAGCAACTGAAATAGGGCTTGATGTACTGGTTGAAGTGCATGATCGACTTGAGCTTGAACGCGGTATGATGTTGCGTACACCATTAATTGGTATAAATAATCGAAATTTACATACCTTTGAGACTAGCCTTGATACGACGTTGGGACTGTTAACCGATGTTTTCCACGATCGTACAGTCATCACAGAAAGCGGTATTCATACACAAGATGACGTAAAATTAATGCGAAAAAATAATGTTAATGCTTTTCTTGTTGGCGAAGCTTTTATGAAAGCTGAAGATCCGGGGAAAGAGTTAAAGAATTTATTTTTTAATGATTAAAAGATAATTTATTCTTAAGTCCACATTAGGAGTTACATCTGTGTTTACCCGTTGTATGGATCTAACTTTTAGTTTAATCCTGACTATATTGCTGATTAATACTGCACTAGCTGATTCAGATAAACTTGAGCTAGCATGGGAACTGGAAGGCTTTAAAAACCCTGAGTCTGCCGTACATGACCCACGCTTAAATATTCTTTATATATCAAACGTGAATGGGAAGCCAAAAGATAAAGACGGTAATGGCTATGTCTCAATTGTTTCGGTAAACGGTAAGCTATTGAACGAAAAATGGGTTAGCGGTTTAAATGCACCTAAAGGACTTGGCGTTTTTGACAACACACTTTATGTTGCAGACATAGATGAACTTGTTGCTATTGATATTGATCATGGTCGTATTATTAATAAATACAAAGCTGACGATGCCAAATTTTTAAACGATATCGATGTTGATAATGATGGCAATGTCTATATTTCAGATATGCTGTTAAACCGAATTTATAAATTAAGTGTAAGTGGCGATGATTTTCAAATATGGATTGAATCAGAAGAATTAGAGCATCCAAATGGTCTGCATTTTACGGAGGATGATATCATTGTTGGTAGCTGGGGAAAAATGACGGATGATCCTAACATGGATGTACCTGGCCATTTAAAACGCATTTCATTAAAAACAAATAATATTTCTTCCATTGGCGATGGATCAGCCGTAGGCAAACTGGACGGTGTTGAAGGTAACGATGAAATTGGTTTTTTTGTTACTGACTGGCTTAACGGGGCATTATTTCATATCAGTGCGACGGGCAAAGTTGAACAATTGCTCGACTTTAATAAGGGTAGCGCAGATCATGACTTGATTGAAAAAGAGAACCTTTTAATCATTCCACAAATGAAAGAAAACAAACTGTTTGCCTACAAAATTAAATAACTCAACTCATGCGAAATAAATACTGCGGCTTCGATATAGAAACGGCGAAAATTCTTCCTGATAATTTTGGCGATCTACATGATCATCGTCCGCTCGGAATTAGTTGTGCCGCGTTTTGGTGTGAAGATGAAGACAACGCTGAAATTTTTTATAGCAAGGATTCGAATGGTAATGCTGCTTATAAAATGAGTGTTGAAGATTTATCAATATTTATTGATCGGCTTATTGAAAAAAATAAACAAGGCTATGACATCGTTACGCATAATGGGTTAGGTTTTGATTTTGATATTCTCGCTGAAGAATCAGGCAGAGACGAAGACTGTCGCAGACTCGCTTTAGATCATACCGATATGATGTTTCACTTTTTTTGTGGCAAAGGTTTTGTCATTGGACTTAATGCTGCTGCTAAGTCAATCGGTATCAGTAAGCCTGCTAATGTCGATGGCTCTGTTGCACCACAATTATGGAAACAAGGTGATTATCAGACAGTGCTTGACTATGTTGCACAGGATTGTCGTTTAACACTAGATGTTGCCATAACAAGTGAAAAGAATAAAAAAATTACTTGGGTTACACGTAAAGGCTCAACGGCATACTTTGCAATCCCGAATGGCTGGTTAAATGTTAAAGAGGCGATGGAACTGCCCTTACCCGATACATCTTGGATGGATAATGCCTGGGAAAGATCAAAATTTAGCTGCTGGTTACATCAATAATCAAAGCAGCTTAAGGTTTATTCATTGGCGAACAACTGTTCAGGATCTTTAAACGACTTAAATTCAAGTGCATTGCCGCTCGGATCAAGAATAAACAACGTCGCCTGTTCGCCCACTTCTCCTTTAAACCGCGTTGTTGGTTTGATTAAATAATTCACAGCTTTCCTATCTAAACGCTCAGTAAACTCGTGCCATGCATGCCACTCAAGCACTAAACCAAAATGTCGTGAAGGAATAGTCTCACCATCAACAGGATTAGTCGCAACATCATCCATATCATCAACTAAATGTGCTGAAATTTGATGGCCAAAGAAATTAAAATCAATCCAGCGTTTAGCCTCGCGACCAAAAGTACAGCCTAGAACATCAATATAGAATGCTCTTGTTGCTTCTATATCATTTACGGGAAAAGCAAGGTGAAATGGAAAGAACATTATGGTAACGAAAGAAAGCCTCTTTAATAAAACGTCTTAAACATTAAACCTGAACAAGATGACATCCCCATCAACAACAACATATTCTTTGCCTTCAGAACGCCATTTTCCCGCTTCTTTGGCGCCTTGTTCACCTTCATAAGAAATATAGTCATCAAAGGCAACCACTTCAGCACGAATAAAACCACGTTCAAAATCAGTATGAATAACTGCTGCCGCTTTTGGTGCTGTCGCACCAATAGAGACTGTCCAGGCACGCACCTCTTTTGGACCAGCCGTAAAATAAGTTTGCAAACTTAATAACTTATAACCGGCACGGATAATACGATTTAAACCCGGTTCTTCCATACCCAAGGCATCAAGAAATTCTGCTTTTTCGTCATCTTCCAATTGTGATACTTCTGCTTCTATCGCAGCACAAACGGAAATTAATTGAGCGCCTTCTTTATCTGCTAGTGCCTGTAATTTTTCCAGCCACGGATTGGATTGCAAACCGTCTTCCTCAACATTGGCAATATATAAAGTCGGTTTAAGCGTTAACAGTTGTAAATATTTAATTGCATCCAGATCATCTTCAGATAACTCCATAGCACGTACAGGTAAACCTTGATCCAGATGCGCCATGATAGATTCGTATAATTCCTGTTCTTTTTTAGCTTCTTTATTTCCACTGCGCCCTAACTTAAGCGCTTTTTGCAGAGCTTTATTAACGCTTTCCTGATCGGCTAAACAGAGTTCAGTATTAATAACATCTATATCTGAAATTGGATCAACCTTCCCGGCAACATGAACAATGTTGTCGTCATCAAAGCAACGTACAACTTGTGCTATCGCATGAGTTTCACGAATGTTTGCCAAAAATTTATTACCCAAACCTTCTCCTTTTGATGCGCCTTCTACCAAACCAGCAATATCAACAAACTCCATTGTTGTTGGCACGACATTTTGTGGATTCACAATTTCTGCTAATTGATCCAATCTGGAATCGGGCATAGCAACGACACCAACATGCGGATCGATGGTACAAAAAGGATAGTTTTCAGCATCAATCGCTGAATTGGTTAACGCATTAAATAATGTTGATTTACCTACGTTCGGTAAGCCGACAATGCCACATTTAAATCCCATAAATTTTGACCGTTATAAAATTATGCTTTATTTTTATTGTTGATCTCTGTCATCAACTTATTCAGTTTATTTCCGAAAAATTCATCGCTCTTTTCAAGTGATAATGAATAAGAATCAATAATCATGTCTTCCTCTTTTGCAGGAGCTCGACCAAGAACAAAAGGAACAACTTTATCTTTACTGCCGGGATGACCAACACCAATTCTTAAACGCATGAAATCTTTATTTCCAGTTCGCTGAATAATATCGCGCAAGCCATTATGTCCACCATGACCACCGCCTTCCTTTAAACGTGTCGTGCCGGGTGGCAAGTCAATTTCGTCATGCGCAACCAGAACTTGATCAATGGGTATTTTGTAATAGCTGCAAAGTGCTTGCACAGAATATCCACTTTCATTCATGAAAGTTTGAGGCTTACAAATCCAGCAATCAATTGAACCACTCTGATAACGACAAAGTTCAGATTGCGATTTTTTATCCGAAGAAAAAGTTAAGGAAAGTTTATTGGCTAATGCATCGACAAACCAGAAACCGGCATTATGTCGAGTCATTAAATAATCGGGGCCTGGATTACCCAGGCCCACGACCAATTTTATCGGAAGAGACATCGTCTAATTACTTAGCCTGATGCCAGGAAAGCAATTAGCTTTCGCTGTCGTCTTTTGCTTCTTCACCTTCGGCTTCAGCAGCTGCTTCAACAGCTGCATCTTCATCATCATCAGCAGCACTCGCTTTAGGAGCGTGGATTGCTGCAACAGATAGAGAGTCATCTCCACCGTGTAAAGTAGCATATAACTGAACACCTTCAGGTAGAACCAAATCACTCAGATGAACAGTTTGATCAAGTTCTACTTCTAACATATCAACTTCAATATATTCAGGTAGATCTTTGGGTAAACATACAATATCAACTTCAGTCATGGTATGACTAACAACACCACCGCCTTGTTTAACACCGACAGCTTTTTCTTCATTAATAAAGTGAAGCGGTATACGCATGGTTAATGCTTCGTTTTCATTCACACGTAATAAGTCGATGTGTAATAACAAACGTTTGTATGGATGACGTTGTAAATCTTTCAGTACAACTTTTTCTTTTTCCTTACCTACATTTAGCGTCAAGATTTGTGAATAGAACGCTTCGTGCTCCAGATTATGCATTACATCATTATGCGGTAATGTAATCATCACTGGTTCTTTGTCGGTACCATAAACGATACCAGGTAATTTGCCATCGCGGCGTAGGCGGCGGCTCGCACCCTTCCCTACATCTTCGCGTTTCTCGGCAACGAGTTCGAATTGATTCATTTTTATTACTACTCCAAATTAATAGTTTACTAATGGTTTTTATTACCTCTTGACCGCGACCAGTCAGGAGAATGTGTGCAAAAAGCTGAACCAGAAACCCTGGTCAAAAACTTAGTCCAAAAACATTGAACTTAAGGATTCGCCTTCTGCGATACGACGCATACTCTCAGCCAGCATGGCTGCCACACTGAGTTGTCGAATTCTTTCACAGCTCGCTACTTCCGAGCGAAGCGGGATTGTATCTGTTACTACCAATTCATCAAGTCTTGAATTCTCTATATTTTGCAGTGCTTTGCCGGAAAGTACCGGGTGTGTACAGTAAGCAACGACTTTTTTAGCGCCAAAATCTTTCAAAGCACCGGCTGCATTACATAAAGTACCGGCGGTATCGACCAGATCGTCAATAATGACGCAGGTTCGGCCATCTACATCACCGATAATGTTCATAATTTCAGATTCGTTTGGATTCGGGCGACGTTTATCGATTATAGCTAAATCTGTATCATCCAGGCGTTTTGCCAACGCACGAGCACGCACCACACCACCAACATCAGGCGAAACGACCATCAAGTCCGGATATTTATGCTTCCATAAATCACCCAAAAGGACTGGCGAGCCATAAACATTATCAAGTGGAATATCGAAAAAACCCTGAATCTGGTCAGCATGCAAGTCAACAGTTAATACTCGGTCTATACCTGCTGCTGCAATCATATTAGCAACAACCTTGGCGGTGATCGGCACTCTTGAAGAACGCGACCGGCGATCTTGTCGAGCATACCCCAGATAAGGAATCACTGCGGTAATACGTGTTGCTGAAGCGCGGCGTAAGGCATCAGCCATGACGAGTAATTCCATTAAATTATCATTCGTCGGCGCACAGATAGGCTGCATGATATAGCAATCCCGCCCACGTACGTTCTCATTAATTTCAACCATGACCTCGCCATCGCTGAATTGATCGACTGTGGCTTTGCCCATAGGCATGTTCAGATATTCAGCCGCTTCTGAAGCTAACTTCGGGTTAGCGTTACCGGTGAATATCATCATATTGGATATGGTCATGGTGTGTTTCTCTGACTATTTATAAATATGGCTGGGGTGCGAGGACTCGAACCTCGGAATGCATGGATCAAAACCATGTGCCTTAACCAACTTGGCCACACCCCAATAAATCTTTAAAACGCCTGAACTCTTTATCTTGATTGTTCAGCCGCTAATCGTTCTAACAAAGGCGATTTATTCATCCCCTTTACAACATATCCTTGCCATTCTGTCGGCAACTGAGCTTTAACTGCTAATGCTTTTTCTTCATCGGCAAAAGGAGCAAATAAACAAGCACCTGTCCCCGTCAGTTTTACTGGTGCAAATTCGCCTAACCAATCGAGCGCTTTTGCCACCTCTTTATAGTGATTTCTCACCACATCTTCACAGTCATTTCTACCTCCTCCCTCGAGGAAGTCGCGTATTGTGATTGCAGGCGTATTCCGTGTCAAT
>JBELBG010000007.1:13508-15639 GCA_042095435.1 Thiotrichaceae bacterium
TTCTGTTGGCTCTATTGGCGTTAAGTTTTCACCTACGCCTTCTGCCCAAGCCGCATAAGCATGCACAAATATCGGGACATCAGCGCCTAAAACCAATCCTATCTCAGTTAATTCTTCAACAGTTAAGCCTGTTTGCCATAATTCATTTAATGCAACCAGCGTAGTGGCTGCATCAGAACTACCACCACCCAAACCACCACCTTCAGGAATATTTTTTTTCACATTGATATCAACACCAAGCTGACAACCGGTTTTTTCTTTTAATTTTCGAGCCGCTTTAACAACCAGATCATCTTCAACGGCTACACCGGACATATCTGAACTACGTGTCACCTCATCTTCATCCAGAATTTTAAAATCAATTTCATCCTGTAATTGAATAAACTGAAAAACCGTTTGCAAAAGATGATAACCATCATCACGACGACCGGTGATATGTAAAAATAGATTTAATTTAGCCGGAGCTGGCCAGGCAGAACTCAACATATTTACTTATTTATCTATGAATATTTTCTATATATCCCAATTTTGGATTGCTACTTTTAGTTGAATATTATCACTTTTAATTTTTATTTTTTCCGGCAATGAAATATCGCCCTGGCTAATATAGCTTGAAACACTGACATGAAACCCGGATTGTTCTAGGTTTGTTAATCGCCCTTTATCATCTAATAACAAGTTTGAATAATTAATATCCGGCTCAGGCAACCCCCTGATCCAATATTTAAGTCCATTTAAATGCACATCCCAACCCAAAATCTCACGCAATAACTGTTCTGCATTATTTGCTTTGATAACCGTATCTTTAGCTGTTTGCATAACAACACCTGCTGCTGAGCCAGTCAGAATATACGTTCCCTGACCTAAAGGTGCGATAAAACGTAATTCATATTCGCTCAGGTTTTGGTTCCAGAATAACGTGACTGTACCGCTTTCTTTGTCATTTTTTACAGCAACACGGCCTTTTATTTCCCAGCTTAGAACTGAACCAACTGCAATTTGGTGCTCAAGCCAAACCTGTGTTTTTAAATCAGGATCAATTCGCGGCGCTTGCGCACAGGCAGAAAGAAATATGGCAATTGCCAATAATAGAAAAGAAAACCGTCTCACGGTTTAAAACGTTCTATGACTTCCAACAATGTATCGTCAGTCGGCGTACCTTTTAATGCTGTTTCCCACACTTCCTTTGCTGCTTTTTTATTGCCCATCACCCAGAAAACTTCACCAAGATGGGCTGCAATTTCAGGATCTTTTCTTAGCTCAAACGCTTGTTGTAAGTAATCAACGGCTTCGTCAAGTCGACCCATTCGATACAACACCCAGCCCATACTATCGAGAATATAAAAATCGCCTGGGCTAAGTTCATAAGCACGTTTTATATATTTGTATGCTTCTTCATATCGTTCAGTTCTATCAGCTAGTGTATAACCTAATGCATTTAATGCCGTGGCATTATCTTCATCTTTAGCTAAAATCGCTTTTAGATCGGCTTCGAGTATATCCAGTCTATCCATTTTTTCAGCCAACATAGCGCGTGAATATAAAAGATCTGGATGACCTTGCTCTTCTATGGCTTTATTAAAAACCGCTAATGCTTCCTGAAAACGTTTTTCTCCAATAAGAATTTCGCCTTCCGCTTGAACCAGGATAAGTCGATTAGAACCTTTCGCCTTTTGGATAGAACGAATATTACCCAGCGCTTTTTCGATTTCACCTTGCTTTGCAAGAATCAGGCTTAAACGAATTCTTGCATCAAAATAGTTCTCACCTCCATGCACGCCTTGATACAAACCAGTGGCTTTCTCCAGTTCATCTTTTTCTTCAGCAATGCGACCCAGATAATAATTTGAATCAAATACGCGTTTTTTTAATTCCGTTAACTTTATAAATTGCTTCTCGGCGTCTTCGAGTTTATTTGTTTGCAGATACAACAAACCCAAGGCATAAAGCACGTCTACATTTTCTGGCGCTTTCTCAGTCAGTATTTCAAATTGACCACGCGCATCTTCAAATCGTTTTACTTCTGTTAATAGTCGTGCATAGGCCATATGAATATTGAAACTTGTATCACCATTTTTTAAACGCGTTTCTAGCCATTCTATTGCAACGTTACTTTCACCTGCTTTTTGTA
>JBELBG010000008.1:0-15534 GCA_042095435.1 Thiotrichaceae bacterium
GTTCTTTAAATTATTAAATGCATATTCAGAAAATAAACCGCCTTCATAATAGCGAACATGTAATTCAAGTCTTTGATTTTCATGTGGCGCATTAGCTAGAGAAAATGAGCGTCGTTTGCCATCTTTCATTAATATATCGATGTATTGCCCTGCCATAAACTGTATCGTTTCAGTTTTGGGCAACTCGAGAATAAGGCGTATAACATCGCCACTTAATTTTTCACATTCCGTAACACGACAGGGAAGCTGTCTTATCTTAATATCGTTATGAGATTCAACTGAACGAGATTCAATGATGAGGTCACTCATCGCTTTTGCTTTGCATAATAAGGCCACACCCTGTTCATTTTCTTTTTCCGAGAGAGCTTCCGGTAATCCATCGTCATAATTGATTTCGCCTTCAATTATTGTGGCCTTACATGAACCACAGCTTCCATTGCGACAACCATAAGGCAGGTTTTGGCATTGGCGTAGCGCTGCTTCCAGTATTGTTTCATTATTATTAACACCGAAACTTGAGTTTTGTTTTGACAGTTTAATTTTGAATGACATAAGACCAGTATGGTAAGTATTTTAAACTCATAACGATATGCAGGAAGCTTACAGATTATTATTTTTTTGGAAGGCTTTTACTACTATTTAACCAACGAAGTAGCGGTTCCCATTGTTCCCGATCATAATATGTTTTAGACGGTGCCAGCTCAAAAACCCCTAATCCCTGCTCTGCCGCTCTAACATAGTTCTGGCTGGCACGAAGCATGGTCATGAATGGCAATTTTTTACCATTGGGAAGTTTGATATTGTTTAAATAGTATTCAAGTTTTGCTGCAACTAACGTATCTTCACGAACACGATTAGCAACGGTTGCGATTTTAATTTTGTTATTGACTGTCCCTTTCAAGGAAAACAGATCATCAAGAAAACGTTCTGCTGCACGTATATCTATTGGCGATGCAATAACCGGCATAATCATGGTTTGTGCCTGACTCAGGAATTTACTCAAGCGATTATCAGATACACCGGCCGGTGTATCCATCACCAAGATTTCTGTTTCCTTCGGTATTTCTAAACGATCTTTTTCTAATACAGCGCAATTTATTTTATCTCGACTTTCAGGTCGAACTGCCAACCAGTCCTGACTTGAGCCTTGCGGATCACAATCTGCCAACGTAACGTTCTTGCCTAGCATGGCAAAATAACATGCTACATTCGTTGCGATTGTGCTTTTTCCACTGCCGCCTTTCGGGTTTAATATTAATATTGTGCGCATAATGAAACCGGAATTAATATCCTAATTAATTGATTTAATCATATTGTCATAATAAATACAGCGGTTAAGCGTTTTTTTGAGCAATTAATTTACTTAAATACGGTGTTAGAATCAGTTGCATAGCAAAAACTCTCTTGCCAGCAGGGATGACTATGGTATCAGGGCTGGACATTGTCGACCCTTCCAGCATTTCCAGCAGGTGACGAAAATTGACTTCTATTTTTTCCATGTTACGTATATGTATCACTGTAAAGCTTTCTGAATTGGTTGGGATATATTGCATCTCAAATGGATTTGAGGTGTCGATAGTCGGTACACGCTGGAAGTTAATATCGGTTCGTGAAAACTGCGGTGTTATGTAATGTATATAATCATGCATACGATCCATAATCAGCTTTGTCGCATCTTCTCTGCTATAACCGCGAATTGAGCGATCCCGGTTAATCTTTTGCATCCATTCAAGGTTTATTATCGGTGTTTCGCCAATAAGTAGATCGACATGTTGTGCGACATCAACTTTATCTGTAACGATACCGCCATGCAGTCCTTCATAAAACATGATATCGGTATCTTCTTCAATCGGTTCCCATTCAGTTAGGCTGCCGGGTGGCATACCGTGTTCAGATGCCTCTTTTTCATCGTGAATGTAATAACGGCGTTTACCGGTACCCTTTTCGCTGTATTCCAGGAATAAAGACTCTAATTCGTCAAACAGATTACCTTCCGGACCAAAATGCGTCAGGTTTTCACCTTTTTCTTCAGCATATTTGCTATGCATGTCCATTTCAGCACGATCATAACGATGAAAGCAGTCGCCTTCGATGATGGCTGCTTTAATGCCGTCTTTTTTGAACATATATTCAAAAGCTCTTTTGGCAATACTAGTGCCAGCGCCAGATGAACCTGTTACAGCGATGATTGGATGTTTAATAGACATAGACCTTTCAAGTACTCAATTGAGCTTTTTTTATTATTCTAAACTTTTGTTTGTTTCTATTGTTGTACAATTTTAAGTTTCAGGCAATATAAACAAAATAACATACTGATTTAAAAGAGGATTTATTTTTGGGTTCGTCAATTCGTACTGATTTAAAACTATATCGCAGGCTGTTAAGCCATGTTGCCCCCTATCGGAAGACGTTTTTATTCTCAATTTTTAGCATGGTCATTCTGGCGGCAACCGATCCACTGATACCTGCTTTAATGCAACCTTTGTTAAATGGCGCATTTATCGAGAAAGATCAGGAAACTATCGCAATGATGCCATTTTTATTCGTCGGTTTATTCTCTCTCCGCGGTCTAGCCGCTTATGTTAGTAATCTGTCTCTGAATTGGGTGGCTTATAAAGTCATTATGGATCTAAGACAGGCGATGTTTGAACGTATGATCGATTTTCCAACGCACTATTTTGATAAAAATACTTCGGGAAGTATTATTTCTCGCTTCACCTATGATGTAACTCAAATAAAAGAAGCATCGACTAATGCTGTTACAACACTGGTGCGCGACTCAATTTCTGTCGTTGGTCTTTTAGCATGGATGTTTTATATAGACTGGCGATTGGCTTTAATTTGTCTTTTCTCTGCACCGTTTATTGTTGTCATTGTTACTATTATAAAACGACGAATAAGAAAAATGAGTCGTAAGGTTCAGGATACAATGGGTGAATTACATGATGCGTTGTCAGAAAGTTTTGACGCGCAAAAAGTCATCAAACTCTATGGTGGACAGGAAACTGAGAAAGGTCGTTTCTATAATAAAAATAACGATAATCGACGTTTTTTTATGAAGTTTGCGCAGGCCTCTGTGGCTACCGGCCCTTCTATCCAGATTATAGTAGCCATCTTATTAGCTATTATTGTTTATATCGCAACTCAATTAGCGCTTACTGATAAATTAGATACCGGTGCTTTCGTTTCTTTCTTTGCAGCGATTGCCATGATAACCGGGCCGCTAAAACGATTAGCCGGTGTTAATCAACAATTACAACGAGGCTTGGCTGCCTGTGAAAGTGTTTTTAAATTGTTAGATGCTGATATAGAACTGCAATCAGGAGAAAAAGAGTTAATTGATGCAAAAGCCAGTATTGAATTTTGTGATGTGTCCTATAGCTATGCAGAAACAGAACCCGATGCCTTATCAAATATTTCCTTTAACATTGAGGCAGGTGAAGTTATCGCTCTTGTAGGCGAATCAGGTAGTGGAAAGACGACGTTAGCAAACTTATTACCACGGTTTTATGAGCCGAAGTCAGGTTCGATTTTATATGATGGCATTGATATTAATGATTTATCGTTGATGTCTTTACGTAAAAATATCGCCTACGTTAGTCAGGACGTCGTTCTGTTTAATGATACAGTACGAAATAATATTGCTTATGGCGAATTAAAGGGTGTGTCTGATGATGCTGTATGGGCAGCAGCAGAAGCAGCCTGCGCAACAGAGTTTATTAATAACCTGCCGGAAAAGATGTCCACCTTGATCGGTGAAGATGGTACACGCTTATCAGGAGGTCAACGACAACGCCTGGCAATCGCCAGAGCATTATTAAAAGATGCGCCTTTCTTAATATTGGATGAGGCAACATCAGCATTGGATACACGTTCAGAGCGCCATATTCAATCGGCACTGGAAAATGTTAAAAAAGGACGGACTTGCTTAATTATCGCACATCGCCTGTCAACAATAGAAAATGCTGACCGTATTATTGTTATGTCGGAAGGCAAGGTAGTTGAAGAGGGTAAACACGAAGAATTATTAAAACTAAAAAACCATTACGCTAAACTACATCAGGTACAGTTTCAGAATTAATATAATAATGTACTGTGGGTATTGCACTCGTTATTACATTCAGCTAGCCGCAAACCTTATCGCGACCAGTGTGTTTTGCCGTATACATTACCCGATCCGCTGCTTCGATTAATTTTTTTGGGTCGTAATGATCAAACATTTGCGCAATACCAATTGAAACAGTAATGCTTGGCAAGGGCTGATCTTCTTCATCTGAAACTTCGGTTTGTTTAATAGCTTGTCTTAAACGTTCTGCGATAGTTAATGTTGCCTGAATATCCATGCCAGGTAGTAATGCAAATAATTCTTCACCGCCATAACGTGCAACCATATCTTCAGGTCGTAAGTATTTTTTAATTGTATCAGCTACCGTGCGTAAGGCAATATCACCTGCCAGATGACCATGATTATCGTTATAAACCTTGAAGCCATCAATATCGATCATCATAACTGATAAGGCTTCATTATTTTTATGACAGCGGTGCATAACACGCGGCATATTATTATCGAGCCAACGTCGATTATGGAGGCTTGTTAATGCATCGACAGTTGCATTATGCTCATACTCCTTGAGTAGCCCTTTAATCTTGTTGATAACAAAATTACCATGGCGCAAACGCTGAGATAAAATAACCAGAAGGTTATTAGCGATAGCATGTGAGCTGCCGATTAATGACCACATGACATCCTCATCAATAATCAATACGCGAGCATTTTCAGCCGCAGATACAAATGCAGAAGCGGGTTGATGATCAATAATGGTCATCTCACCAACACTTTGCCCCGGGTTTAGTACAGCAACAGGATCTGAATTATTACGAGTCAAATGGACATTAAATGAACCGGATAAAATTAAATAAACATTTTTGTTTGCGTCCCCCATTTCTATCAGTATTTCATCTTTGGTTAAATTACGCGTGGCGCAATCAGAAAGTAAAGGCATGATTGAACTGAAGGTGACGTCATTAAACAATTCCTGATCGCTAGCCTTTAATTCAGTTAGCGATTTCAGTGATGTTGTCGTTGAGTCCTCTAGTTCGTGCTCGGTAATTTTTTGATTGGGGAAAATGATTTTATTGCCGCCTTTAATTGTAATAATTTTGCATGATCTGAACAGTAACGTATGAGTATATATAAGTTCGTTATTGTGTTTGTTTCAGATTCAAGATCATTTCTTGTTGTCGAGATTCGTTGTGCAAAATCAGCCGGACCTTCATGCGCCATTCTCTTTATGCCTACACGTGCCATTTTCTTACAAAAAATATCATAATATTTTTTAGCCGGTTCGTTGGATGTCGGTGTTTTTAAAAGAATATAAATAAATATTGCAGCAACAATAATGCCAAGTGAAATAATTAAATAGAATGTCAGTTTGACCCAATTAAACGCTTCAATTCCGAGCTGTTTAATAAATCGTTTTTGTTTTTCCGGCCCATAACCTAATACCCATTGTGCCCATTGATAATTAACCATATCAACGCTGTTGCGCAGACTTCGCCAAAGTCTCGAGGCTGTTTCACTATTTTTGACGCCAAGCGGGATATCAATCAAAGCATCGGGCATGGCATTATTAATGCCCTCATTAATTCTTATCGGAGAAATAATAGCGGTCGGGTCTATTCGTATCCAGCCTTTTCCTTCCAACCAAACTTCTGTCCATGCATGCGCATCACGTTGTCTTACAATCAAGTAATTTCCAAGAGGGTTGACCTCACCACCCTGATAACCTGCGACAATGCGAGCTGGAATACCTGCTGCGCGCATCAGTACTGTGAAAGCGGCAGCATAATGCTCACAAAACCCCTGCTTTGAATTAAATAAAAACTCATCAACGCTATCGCCTGTTATAAGCGCAGGTGTTAATGTGTAAATAAAGCCCTGTTGCTTTAACCATTCCAGTGTTGCGTCAATTATCAGTGACGGTTCTTTAAACTTTTCGAGAAACTCTGACGCCAGCTCGCGTGTTTTCGGATGAGGAATTTTCGGTAAATACAGTCCACGCTCCAAATCGGCATTAGCATCTTTATTAATTTGGTATGAAGTATAAGAGCTTAAACTGTATGCTTTTCGTGCTCGAATGGGCTGTAATGTTTTCAATTGATAATCAGTAGTCCGATGCGTTTTCGTGGGAATTTGCGAGACCATCTCCAGACCGAATAACCATTTTTCATTACTGGGTTCTATTGTTACATCGTAGTGTACTGGTTCGCCAAAGAATTCAATTTCTTCGGGTCTTTCATCCTCGCTACTGCTGCCAGGTGACCATTTACGACCATTTGTTTTCCATAAAACCGGGCCACGCCAATAGAGTTGTGACTGTTCCGGAATTTGACCTTCAAATGTAACACGAAAAGCCACTTCATCAGATTGTACCAATTGACTAATCGTGCCGGGTGTCATTTCATCAGTAATGCCGGTGACACTGGTATAGGCATCTTTGGGCAAGCCCCATAGCGGTCCGTTAATACGAGGGAAAAGAACAAACAGCACCAGTAATAGAGGTAACGACTGCAATAACAAACTTCCTGCAAACTTATAACGTTTAACAAGCGTTAATTGTTGTTGCGTATCATTAAAACCGATTAAACCCGCGGTCATTATAATAATAATGAATACCATATATGTTGCTGTAGGTATGGTTTGCGTATAAAAAAAGTTCGTAATGATTAAAAAATAACCAAGATAAGTGCTGATATAAAAGTCACGTTTTGAATTACTTTCAAAAATTTTAAAGCCGGCTAATAAAACCAGTAGCGCGATACCAACTTCACGACCGGCAAGACTGCCATAGCTGCCATAAACTCCCAGTACGCCGGCGAACATAAGTACAACACGTACAATATTGATCCTATTTTTTTGTTGATACCAAAGTACTGGGTATTTCCCGGGGATATAAAGACGGGCCGCTAATAAAACGATATGCGAGGCCGGTATCCAGATAGGTAAGCGTTGCCAATGAGGGAAACTCGCCAAAGCAACCCCGATAGCAAGCCACATTATTTTATCTGTTGTTAGAGTTTGCTTATCCAAAGTCAGATACCGTAACGAGCTAATGCTTCAAGGCAGAGTTCTTTATGGTGTTTGCCATGGCCTACTTCAATTTTGGCATTGGGTGTTTCCAGTCCATATTGCATGGATGCTTGTTCCGCGAGCAAGATCCAGTAGCAAAGCTGTGATAGTCGCTTTTCGATGTTGTTTATATATGAGACAGCTTCCCAATTCAGAATTAATACTTCTGAGCCTTTACCACTGAATTGTTTAACGAATAAGCCCTGTTCTTTTGCATAAGTTTTCCAGGCGATAGAGTGAACGGGATCGCCAGGCTTGTATTTTCTGAATCCGGCAAAGTCGTCTGTGCCCGATTGTGTTCCATAATCAGAGTTATCGTCATTAATGGTAAGAGAAGGAAATTGTTTGCTGCCTATTGGTTCAGGATAAATAAGACATTCATGCTCTGGTTGGAAATAAGACCAGGCCATAAAAAGCCCTAATGGGAAGTCGGTAGAAATTTTTAATTGTTTACTTTTAATCAATCCCCGTTTATGTGTTTGGACAGGGTAGTAACAGCTCACTTGTTTACTATTGCCTATTGCAACCGTAATTTTTTCTGCCTCTTCTTTTTTCCTAGCAAATTTTCTGGCAAACAGTTTCTTTTTTATACGCTGTTCTAGTTGTATGGAAAATTTTTCAAATCCTGCACGGTTATCAAATTGTATCGGGAATAAAGCCTGCTGCTTGGCATAAACTGCTTTTGGCATGCTTGAAGAAACGATTAGACCGGCCAGATTACGATAAGTATGTAACATACAAACAATAGCGAGACCGGTTAACAGAAAACAAAGCATATAAGCCATGCTATTGTTGTAATTAATTGCGCCTAATAGCATAACAATCAACATGAGGCCGTATACCCAACCTTGTGTTGTTGGGAAAACATAAACACGTTGCCGTGTAAATTGTTCGGTATTGTAGCCGAACTTACCGGCGGGGTCGGAAGGCAGCCTTTCTAATACAACCTTTGATGACATGTGCTTATTTAATGTTAGGGGATAGCAACGTTCTGAATTAGGTGCTCTGCCGGTTGTAATGCCTGTTTGTCCGTTACTTCATAAACAAAACTTAAGCGATGACCTATAACACTTGGTAATATGGCTTGTATATCTTCAGGTAATACGTGTTGATGAGAATGAATTAATACCCATGCTTTAGCTGCATTTAATATTGCGATACCTGCGCGCGGTGACAGACCGCTGACATAGTTTCCGGAAGTGCGACTAAAGTCGAGCAGGTTTTGCAAATAATCCAGCAAGGCATCAGAGACATGAACATGCCCAACTTTTTTTTGTATATCGATTAATTCATCAATCGATAACGCTGCCTGTAGGTTGTCCAGCAAGTCTTTACGGTTTTTTCCTTTTAATAATTCACGTTCGGCATTGTTATCCGGATAACCTAATTCAATACACATTAAAAAACGATCCAGTTGTGATTCAGGTAAGGGAAATGTGCCAATCTGATTTGTTGGATTCTGTGTCGCGATTACAAAGAAAGGTTCAGTCAGACTTCTTGTTTCGCCTTCTACAGTAACCTGATATTCCGCCATCGCTTCCAGTAATGCGCTTTGTGTTCTCGGTGTTGCCCGATTAATTTCGTCAGCAAGAATAACATTAGTAAAAACAGGGCCCGGGTGAAAGTCGAATTTATTGCTATCACGGTTATAAACAGAAACGCCGAGAATATCTGCAGGTAATAAGTCACTGGTAAATTGTATACGTTGATAATCTAGCCCAAGTGCTTTTGCTATAGTGTGTGACAATGTTGTTTTGCCTACGCCGGGAGTGTCTTCAATTAATAAGTGACCTCTTGCGATTAAACAGGCGACAGCCAGACGAATTGCATTTTCCTTTCCTAAAATAATCTGGCAAATTGAATCAATAGCTTTATTAATATTACTGGTATCTATCGAAAAATTTGTTTCACTCATGTTCATATTAAATTTATTCTCCGGCGATGGTCATTGTATCCATTAAGACCGAGCCCGTTAATACATTGCCACGCAGGTCAACATCGTTCGCTATGCTGATAATGTTTTTGTACATATCGATCAAGTTTCCTGCAACAGTAATTTCTTCAACAGGGTAAGCCAATTCGCCATTTTCCACCCAGAAGCCAGAAGCGCCGCGTGAATAATCTCCTGTAATCTGATTAACACCAAAACCAATCATATCCGTCACTAATAAACCGCTACCCATTTGTTTGATCAAATCATCGAGCGATTTATTTTCAGGCTCAATTATAAGGTTGTGTACGCCGCCCGCATTACCGGTTGTTTGCAGTCCTAGTTTACGAGCTGAGTAACCACTCAATACATATTCCTGTAAAACGCCGTCTTTAATAATATCGTGTTCTCTGGTTGCGACACCATCATTATCAAACGGTGCGCTGCCTAATGCTTTCTTTAAATAAGGTTGCTCACGTATATTGATATGATCAGCGAAAATCTGTTCGCCTTTTTTATCCAATAAGAAACTTGCGCGACGGTATAAGCTGCCACCAGAAATTGCGGTAATGAAAGCAGAAAATAACCCCGAAGCAACAGGTGCCTCAAAAATTACCGGTACCTGGCAGGTTGAAATCTTACGCGATCCGAGTCGCTCAATCGTCCTTCTTGCTGCTTCCTGACTGATCTCTTTTGTTGATTGTAAATCATTATAGTCTCTGGCTTTGCTGTACCAGCCATCACGCTGCATACCATTACTGTCTTCTGCAATAACGGTGCAATCAACAGTATGGCTGGACCAGTTCCAGCCATTAATAAAATTATTGGTATTGCCATAAATATTTAACCCGGAATAAGTACTGACTACAGAACCATCAGAATTAGTAATACGTTTATCTTCATCGAAAGCGAGTTGTTCCGTTTCAATAGCCAGATCAATTGCCGCCTCGGGTGAAATATCCCAGGGATGATATAAATCCAGATCGGGAAATTCCGTTGCCATTAATTCTTTCTCGACTAAACCGGCAAATTCATCACGGCTGGCGTGTTTCGCGATACCGATAGCCGCTTCGACAGATTTTTTAATGGCGCCATCACTAAAGTCTGATGTACTGGAATTGCCTTTCTGTCCATCAATATAAACGGTGATACCAAGTCCTTTGTCCCGCTCGTATTCAAGTTTGTCGATTTCGCCTTTACGTACATTGGCAGACAGACCCGAGCCAACGCCTATGTCAGCCTCAGCCTCAGTGGCGCCGAGTTGTTTTGCTAATGTCAGAACCGAGTCAATAATGCGAGTCAGTTCTTCACGATTTTCTGTTGAGGAGTTTGTACTCATGGCTTCCGTAAATATTTTTATTAGTAAATAGACATTCTAACATTCAACTCAGTTCAGTTAGCAGATTAAATTGTGCATTTTTAGAAATGACCGAATATGCGACAATCTACAGATGGACATCTCTTATATATTAGATTCTCTGAATGCTGACCAACGAGAGGCCGTTGCTGCTGAGCCGGGTAATTTGCTAATTTTGGCTGGTGCCGGTAGCGGCAAAACCCGTGTACTGGTACACCGTATTGCCTGGTATATCGAAACGGGTCAGGCTAGCTCCTACAGCATTATGGCAGTGACGTTTACCAATAAAGCAGCTGCAGAAATGCGGGCGAGAATAGAGCGATTACTGGATCAGCCAACACAAGGCATGTGGGTGGGTACATTCCACAGTCTTGCGCATCGTTTATTACGCGCACATTGGCAAGAAGCCGGTTTACCCGAAAGCTTTCAAATTTTGGATAGCGAAGACCAATATCGCACGGTGCGCCGGGTTATTCGTTCGATGGATCTGGACGAAGCGAATTTTAAACCACGAGAAGCTCAATGGTTTATTAATGCGCGAAAAGATGAAGGCTTACGCCCGGAGAATATTGACCCGCATGGCGATGCGACGACCGAGCAGATGGTTTATATCTATAAAAACTATCAGGAAGCCTGTGAACGTTCCGGCTTGGTTGATTTTGCCGAACTTCTGCTACGCACTTTCGAACTGTTTCGAGACCAAGGTGCGATTCGAGGACATTATCAACACCGTTTTAAACATGTTTTGGTTGACGAGTTTCAGGATACCAACTCATTACAATACGGTTGGTTAAGATTATTAGTCGGTGAAAACAATACCTTATTTGCCGTCGGAGATGACGACCAATCAGTGTACTCATGGAGAGGTGCAAGAGTTGAAAATATGCAAGAGTTTCAAGCTGACTTTAATAATGCCTATTTATTAAAACTTGAGCAGAATTACCGCTCAACAGCAACAATTCTTAAAGCAGCAAATAAGTTAATCGCAAATAATAATGCACGTCTTGGTAAAGACCTGTGGACTGATGGTGAAGATGGTGAGCATATTGGCGTCTATATGGCTTATAACGAAACCGATGAAGCACGTTATGTTATCGACCGCATTAAGCAAACACCGGAACAAGGCAAAGCTTTTACTGATTATGCTGTTCTATATCGTGTCAGCGCCCAGTCACGTGTATTAGAAGAAGCGTTAATGCAGTCGCGTATCCCTTATCGTGTTTATGGTGGTATGCGATTTTACGAACGCGCTGAAATTAAAGATGCCCTCGCCTATGTGCGTCTCGCACGCTTTCATGATGATGACGCATCGTTTGAACGCATAGTTAATACACCCACGCGTGGTATCGGTAATCGAACCGTTGATGAATTAAGAACATTAGCAAGAAAAGATAATTGTTCACTTTGGAATGCGGCCTTGCATATTGTTGAACATAAGTTAATGAGTGCGCGCGCATTAAATGCGTTGGATAACTTTATTAAACTAATACAAAAAATGAAACAAGCAGAGTCCGAAGCGACATTGGATGAGCATGTTGATCAAGTAATCAAATTAAGCGGATTAATTGATCACTTTAAAAAAGAAAAAGGTGAAAAAGGTTTAGCCCGAGTTGAAAACCTGGAAGAACTGGTAACGGCTTCCGGAGAATTTGAGCTTGGTGATGAAGAAGAATTGGAAGAAATGGATGCCTTATCAGCTTTTCTGTCACATGCTGCATTGGAATCCGGTGAAACACAAGCAGGTGACAGTTCAGATTGTGTACATTTGATGACTTTACACTCAGCGAAAGGTCTTGAATTTCCTGATGTCTATTTGGTTGGTATGGAAGAAGGTTTATTCCCACATCAACGTAGTAGTGAAGACCTAATACAATTAGAAGAAGAACGCCGGCTTTGTTATGTCGGTATTACCCGTGCGAAAAAAACATTAACCTTAACTTATACGCAGCATCGACGATTGCACGGTTCGGACTACTATCCACAACCTTCACGTTTTATTGATGAAATACCTTCAGAGTTACTTAACGATATACGCTTAGGTGGGAGTGTTACCGAATCATTGTTCAATAGCAGTAGTTCAAGATCTAAGAGTGATGATGGAGGATTAGCATTAGGACAGCGTGTCAGACATGTTAAATTTGGTGAAGGTACAGTCTTGAATCTGGAAGGCAGCGGCAATCATATGCGTATACAGGTGAACTTTGAAAGAGCGGGGTCGAAGTGGTTGGTGGCGGCATACGCGAATTTACTCCCGGCTTAAAGTATGGATAGGGAATCAAATAAATATATTTTCTGGATGATCGCATCATTTTTGATTGCAGGTATTATCGAAGGTTACTTTGACTTTGAAGGGATAGATGCCAGTACTGCAAGTATTACGCATACAGTGCTACTTATGTTTTTGATTTGGGGGTGGTGCAAAATGCATGCGATTGAAAATAAGGTTGACAATGTAGGTGGTTATTCCCTTTTTGTAGCGCTTTTTCCGTTGTTAGGTGTGCCAGTTTATTTTGTAAAGTTTTTTGGTCTGAAAAAAGGAATCATTAAGATATTAAAAGCTATAGTGTTTTCTTGCATTTTAATCGTATGTTATTTCATACCGGTAATCTATCTTTAGAAATTTAATCCTTACAAATCACGCAAGCAAGGGATGTGTAAAAAAACGTATTAATCCTAAATTCAGTTGTTAATTAGTGCAGTAACTATAAAAGGCAAAAAAATTGTGAATAAACGAAACATCTATTTTTATTTATTACTCAGTGTATTTATGACTGCATGCGGTAGCGGTACTGATCCGAATACAGCAAGTAATAATGCGGGACCTGATCTTTCTAAGATCTATAAATGGAAGATGGTAACAACATGGCCGGCGAATTTTCCTGTCTTTCAGGGAGGCGCTGAGAAATTTGCTGATGATGTGCGTGCGATGAGTAATGGTCGTTTGGATATTCGAGTTTATGCCGGTGGTGAAATTGTTCCTGCTTTGCAAGTGTTTGATGCCGTATCACAAGGCGTTGCAGAGATGGGACACGGTTCAGCATATTATTGGGCAGGCAAAGTACCGGAAGCGCAGTTCTTTTCTA
Source organism: Thiotrichaceae bacterium (assembly GCA_042095435.1). Classification (GTDB taxonomy): domain Bacteria; phylum Pseudomonadota; class Gammaproteobacteria; order Eutrophobiales; family Eutrophobiaceae; genus UBA7359. The sequence goes on from JBELBG010000008.1 coordinate 13,500, forward strand.
CAGTACCGTTTGGTATGACGGCAAAAGGCGTGAACGCCTGGTTGTATAACGGCGGTGGTCTGGAACTATGGCGAGAGATTTATAAGCCGTTTGGCTTAATCACATTTCCAATGGGCAATTCCGGTGTGCAAATGGGTGGTTGGTTTAAAAAGCAAATTAATTCATTGGATGATGTTAAAGGTTTACGCATGCGTATCCCTGGTCTGGGCGGTAAGGTCTTCAAAAAAGCCGGTGGTAATCCCATATTAATGGCCGGTGGTGAAATTTATACTGCATTGGAACGCGGCACATTGGATGCGACAGAATGGGTTGCGCCGTTTCATGATATGCGATTGGGTTTAAACCGCGCGGCTAAATATTATTATTATCCGGGCTGGCATGAACCCGGTACGGCGTTTGAATTAATGATTAATGATAAGAAATGGCAAACCTTGCCGGAAGATTTACAGCAGATTGTTAACGTTGCAGCCGCTGCAACTAGCGAATGGATTTATGCACAAATGGAATTTCATAATCAAAAAGCATTAACTGAGCTAAGGACTAAAAAGAATGTGCAGATTCTTGAGTTTCCTGAAGAGGTTTTAAAAGAGTTTAAACGTTTAACAAAGGAAACGCTGGATGAAGAAGCGGCAGCTAATCCAAATTTTAAACGGGTTTATGATGCCTATAAAACTTTCCGTACTAACTATCAGGCTTGGGATGAATTATCTGAAGAGGCTTATCAAAAGAGTTTAAGATTGGAGTGATTTAACATTCTTTGAGCATTGTTGTCGCTTCTGCGTATGACCAACATGGGCGTAGGAAATGTCAAAAATGCAGGATGCATTTTTTCGACCCTGACACTCCATCCATGGAGATAAAAAAAGGGGCTTTAAGCCCCTTTATTATTTTAAAGTTTTGAAAACTCTTATTTAACTGTAGAAATAATGTAATCTACCGCAGCTTTAACTTCATCATCAGTTAAATTTGCCCCCATGCCTCTAGGAGGCATCATACCTAATTCTCCGGTAAAGCCATTGATTGCATTGCTGTATAAAGTCTCTTTTCCTTTTGCAATACGTGCTTCCCATGCAGCGGCATCACCCGTTTGTGGAATCATTGCTGCCATTGCTGGAACCCCATGACACATTAAACAAACTTGCTCAAAGACTCCTTTACCCACATCGGCACTAGCTTCACCTGCCGCTGCTGCTTTCGGAGCTTCTGCAGCAACCTGACTGACCATATAGTCTACCGCAGCTTTAACCTCGTCATCGCTGAGTGCAGGGTTACCACCTTTGGCTGGCATCATACCCATGCTGCCAGTGTAACCTTTGATTGCGTTTTCATATAAAGTGTCATTGCCTTTTCCTATACGTGCTTCCCATGCAGCAGCATCACCCGTTTGTGGGATCATAGATGCTAAAGCAGAAATACCATGACAATTAACGCAAAGACCCTCGTAGACGGCCTTGCCAGCATCACCACTTGCAGCGTCAGCAACCGCCTCTTCAGCCATTTCTTCAGTTTCTTCGCCAACAGCGGTAACTTTCCCAACAGGAGCGGTTGCTTCAGCAACAGCTACAGAACGCATTTTCGCATCTGCTGCTTCGTCTGTGCCTGCAAATTGTGCAACGATATAAAATACAACCATCATTGCGGCAATAAAAACCAATGACAGTGTGAAATTTCTGAAAAATATCTTATCTTGTTCTTGACTCATAACTAATCCTCAGGGGTAGTGGTAATGCCCTTAATTACCGGTTTTTTTATAATTTAAGGGCGAAGTATACCTATAGTCCCTATTTGTGGAAACTATCTGTAGATTGATGATCTTAAACTGCTTGTTTAAATTCTGAAGATGGAAATAAAGACAAGGCTTCATCATAGAGTGAAGCAGCTTCAGTACGGATATGGTTAAAATCCAAGTAGTCTATACTGAGCTTCCTAAGTATTTCAAAATCAAGAACATTTGGAAACTCCGACTCATTTGGATGAAGCCGCGCCGCGCAATAGATAATCCCCGCTTCCTGTCGAAATTCTGCCGCAATTTCCG
>JBELBG010000009.1:0-10441 GCA_042095435.1 Thiotrichaceae bacterium
ACAAGAAATGCACAACAATAATAAAACAAAACTTTGTCGAACAAATCCAACATCCCTTACTGGATGAATACGATTTCCCGCTATATATAAAACGAGATGATTTAATACATCCGATTATTTCTGGTAATAAATGGCACAAGCTTAAATACACCTTGCTACACGCTTTAGAACACGGGCACGACCACCTCATTAGCATGGGCGGTGCTTATTCCAATCATCTGCATGCTCTCGCCTATATCGGTTATAAATTGAATATAAAAACTACCGGATTAATACGCGGCGAACAACCGAAACAAGAAAGCCAAACCTTAAGCGATTTAAGAAAATGGAATATGAAGCTGAAGTTTGTTAATCGTTCTGCGTTTCGTGATCTTCGTAAACATCGCGCATTCAATGCGCCACCGGCAAAACAATACAATGGATTCTGGATACCAGAAGGCGGCGCAAGCGAATATGCATTTAAAGGCATAGCCGAAATAGTCAAAGAAATTAGTATGGAATTCGATACTTTAACCTTAGCCTGCGGCACAGGCATAACATTGGCAGGTTTGGCAAAAACACTACCGGCAGAAAAACGTGTATTAGGTTTTTCTTCGCTTAAAGGCGGTGGTTTTCTGGAAAAGGATATAAAAAAATTAATTAAGCAACGTTCAATAAGCAACTGGGCTGTTAATTTTGATTATCATTTTGGCGGTTTTGCTAAAACCAATGACGAGTTACTCCCATTTATTAAAGACTTCAAAAAAGAAACATCTATCCCACTTGAACCGGTATATAACGGAAAGATGCTATTCGGTTTATTCGATATGATAAAAAATGGGAAACTAAAGAAGGGACAAAATATTATCGTTCTTCATACTGGCGGGCTTCAAGGGAACAGGCTATAAATAACAAGAGATAACCTTCTGTTTTGCCAACAGAAAATATTTATAATAACGACATATAAACTACTCTATAATTAACAGAAGTGCTTTTAATCAAATGAGGAAAGCTATGATTAAACAAACTCTAATATTTACTATAAGCAGCATTTCTATTTTATTTACTACATTAGCATGGTCTTTTGATACGAAACTTGCTGAAAGCTACGCAGACCTTTTCTCTGAAGTAAAAGGAAAAAATTCAGGCAAAGCTATGCATTTTGTTATACCGCATAACTTTATTAAGGACATTAAAGCTGGCAAAGAGATTGTGGTAATAGATGTGAGAACACCATCTGAAACCGAACTATTCTCGATGACATCAGAAAAAAACCTTAAAATTCCTGTAAATGAAATATTTAAACCAGAAAATCTGGCACGTATCCCTACTGATAAACAAGTTATGGTCATATGTAAATCAGGCGCAAGAGCAACGGCTATTGGAACAGCACTTCGTCATATTGGCTTTGATAATGTCCATATACTTAAAGGCGGCTTTCAAGATTTGAGTGCATATTATGGTGCGAGACAAGCTAATCAAAAACCAAAGGAATGGTGATGTAGTGATAACGTATTAAATATTTTTAATAATCCCGAATAAAGCATCGCCATATCTATTTAATGCTTTTTCATTTATCACTGTTAATAAATCCTCTTTAGATTCAACTGATAGTTTTGCGATATCAATTATTTTATGGTTTTCTAAAATCCATTTTCTTGGCCTGTTTTGTTTTCTTGCAGTAACTTCACGCCACTCTGCCAGTTTTTTAGCGACATCTAGTTGTTTTCCTTTTAATCTTTTTGCGGCAAAGATTTTTTTCCACATAGTTGTCGGATCAGGTTCATAAGTCTGCGGTTTGTAAAGTCGCGCTGTTTGCTCATTGAAATTATGCAGATTTTCAATAGACTTTATTTTTTCAGAAAAAACTTCATATATTTTCCCCAAATAAATAGCATCATCCGCGGCATATCTTAACTGCTCTTTTGTTAACGGCCTTTTCTTCCAGTTTGTACGAGCGTGACCTTTATTAAGTTCTATTTCTAAAACTTCTTTAACTAAATTACCGTAGCCTATGCTCTGCGCATAATCAAATAAGGGCGCTGCTATTTGTGTATCAAATAATGGTGTGGGAACGCTCCCTTTAATATGAAAGAATATTTCCAGATCCTGATGTGCGGAATGAAAAATCTTTATTATTGATTCGCTATAAAGTAAATCATAGAACGCTTCTAAATTATTAATACTAATCGGATCAACAATCGCATGAGTTGAACCATTCGATACCTGTATCAAACAAAGCTCAGGATAATAGGTATTAACACGTTCAAACTCTGTATCAACAGCTAACCAGCTTGAGTTTTTAAGTGTATTACAAAGTTCTGATAATGAAGCTTCATTATCGATAAACAAGAATTCTTCAGTCATTAGTTTTTATTGTTTATAAAGCACCTGCATCCTGTAGTACTGAATAGATCTTGTCCGCCATAATTTTATAGCCGTCTTTATTAGGATGAACTGAGTCTGCTTTTAAAGCATCATCTGATAATACTTCTGAAATTACGTCTTCAATAAATATTACACCTGTTGAATCTGCGACTGTTTTATAGCCTTCATAAGATGACAGAAATAAACCAAAATTAGGCACACCAAGCATGACAACCGGGATACCCTTGTTTTGTGCCAGTTGTATCATTGCCGTAACATTCTCCTCCATTTTAGCCATACCCTTTTTACGCAAAATATCATTACCACCATGACATAAGATAAGTAGTGCTGGCTGATGTTCTTCCAATAAAGCGGGCAAGCGCGCCAGACCCGGCGCGGATTGTTCACCGGAGATACCGGCATTAATTACTTTTCTACCGGACAAGGATTGTAATACAGCAGGATAGCTTTCACTTTCTTTCGCACCTACGCCTTCTGTTAAACTATCACCAAAAGCAAGAATAACGTCATTACTGGAAAGTTTTGCTAGTTGCGGCGTATCACTACCGCAGGCGGTGAGTAAAATAATGATTAAAAAGTTTAAAAGTATTTTCATATTTTTTTATTAATTAGTTGCCAGACAGTTACGTCCGTTTTGTTTAGCTTTATATAATGCAGTATCTGCTGCTTTTAAGACTTCGTCTACTTTAACATGGTTTTCGCCCGGTTCTGCAACACCAATACTGATTGTCACGGATACTGTTTTACCTGCGCGTTCTTTTTTGCGTCGGCCACGTTGTTTTGATTTCTGTTTCGTTTTTTCCCGGTGTTCTTTATCACGTATTTGCATTTTATAACTTTCTATATCAGTGCGTACTGTTTCGAGATAAGGCTTACTGAATTCAACATCTTTGCCGGGAAAGATCACACAGAATTCTTCACCACCATAACGATAGGCTATACCACCACCCTTTACTTTATCGATATGCCTTGCCACCATTTTTAATACTTCATCACCAATATCATGACCGTGCGTATCATTAAAACTTTTAAAGTGATCAACATCAGCCATTGCTATGGTATAGCGTTTACCTAGCCCTTTTAAACGTTCATTTAAGGCGCGCCTGCCAAGCAGGCCGGTTAAGTCATCGCGATAGGCCATGACATGAGCACCACGCATTAAACTGACAATCAAACTAATACCAAGCATGCTTAACATGACAACAGATATTCTTTCATGATCAAAATAATTTAGTGTAATAAAGCTAAAGGTGAGCACTGATAATATTGTGACAAAATATTCATCACGGGTTTTTATTAACTGATAAAGACCTATAACAAAAACAAGCAAATACAAAATACTGGTATTCACAGGTAACAACGTGTTCTCTATCGTACCAATCTGAAAGTGATGAATAAGGATTCGAAGTAAATTTGATTCCGGCATCAGTTCATAAACGGAATAAGCAAACAAAAGGAATAAAGGCGCTATTAATATGGTGAACAGACCATAATGGTTTTTCAGCCCGCGTTCTGGCAAAAACAAAAAAAGAAACAACAATAACGGTATTAAGACACTAATGCTGGTATAGATATAAAATGTATGGAAATCATTCAACGAACTTTGTAACTCTGCCTGAATAAAGTAATAAGACAGAATTAAAGCAAGCGTGACAGTGAATAGACGCGCGCGATTGTAATTAATACAAATCAGCATGGTGATGCCCAACGTGATATAGGGCATCCAGTTTAATAATTTTTGCTGTTCCGGATTTAAATCAGTGGCAGGTTCTAGAATGAATGCTGCAACGCAAACTAAAACAACAACAGGAAATAATTTACGTAGCAGAATGAAGGGCATTACTTAACGTAGCGTTAAGTAATTATTTATTGCTCTTCCAGTTCGCCGGATAATTCCGAAATCATATTATCGTGTTCTTCCAGCTTGGCTCTGTGCGCTGCAATTTCTTTTTCGTAAATTTCCAATTCCTGTTTTAAAGAAGTGTTTTCATTTTCAAGACGGGAAATTTCCTCTTGGGCTTCTTCCAGATTCATCTCTTCCGCATTCGCTGAAAAAGACAGATTTAATGCAAAAACAGTTACAATTGCAGAGGAAAAAAGTTTAATCTTGATATTGTTTTTCATAATCAAAATCCATCAACTCCAGTTCATTTAATTTCAAAATAACATCATTCAAGGCTTCTTCGCTATACGCTTTTGCTGGCAATTTACCCCAAATCGGCGCCGGCCATGCTGCATCCGAATGATACCGCACAACATGGTGTAAATGACACTGCGGAACAACATTTCCCAGCGCCGCGATATTCATTTTATCACCATTAAAGGTTTTCATAAGAAATTCTGCCAAAAAAGAAGATTCTCGTAATAATTGTAACTGATCCTGATCAGAGAGTTGATAAATCTCACTGATCCCTTCTCTATCCGGCACCAGGATAAACCATGGATAGTTTGCATCCTGCATCAATAACAAATGACATAAGGGAAACCGACCGAGAACCAGGCAGTCTTTCAACAATTGCGGATGTAACTCAGTCATGATTAGCGACTAGCTCCTGCTTACAAAGTCGGCATAAATAGCGCGTGCCTTTCAATACCCGGTTATGGCGAATACGCGTCAGTTCATGTGTTTGACATGAACAGGAATAATCAAAACGTTGATAATTTCTTGACGGCAAATCTTTCAAATCAAAATCACAGGTAACGCTGGCATCGGCATTAAGTAACGCCATGATGTTTTTCCATTCTCTACCATGCGGTTGTGTATTTCTCATGCCATATAGTACATCGACAACATAATGCGCGACTTCATGCGGCACAGTTACAGCTAAATTTTCAGAAAAATAGCGTGCAAAAATATAGGGATTGTAACGAATCATGCGTTGCGATTTTTTCACCCTAAACATGCCAGCAGCTCTGCCCTTGAGATCAAAATAAACAGGAATAGGCTCGAAAGTTCGTTCCAGTACAACACCGGCTTGATAGAGACAGGTTTCCGTTGCAGAAAGAACCTGCTCTTGTTGTTCCAAATCGAGTGGCATGACATGCGACATTGGCCTAACTCTGCCACATCATGTTAAAAGCGGCAAACACTTACCGTAAACTTTGACAAAAATTATTAAAACCATTGCTATATAAGGCTTTCAACGATATCGATTTTCTATTTTTTATTGGTATATCGCTTGCATTTATCACATAAAAACAATTAACTGGACAAGGTTTTTGGCCACACATATCCCAAAAAATGGTATCGCCGCGCTGGTTCATGCCAGCAATAATCAGCTTAATGAAAATGAACGGTCATCCAAAGAAACGACTAGCGGTATTTTTGGTGAAGATGGTTTTACCTTTGGTGACATCATCGACATTATTAATCCACTACAACATATTCCTATCATCAACAGTATTTACAGAAAAGTAACGGGCGATGTCATTGCGCCAGCAATGGAAGTTGCCGGCGGTGCTTTATTTGGTGGGCCACTTGGAGCCGCCATATCCGTCATGACGACTGCATTTAAATCTCAATTTCAGGATGATGTAAAAAGTACTGATCCGAATTCTCCCTATATAGATGGAGAAGTAAATAGTTCAACTGCGATTGCCAACAATACATCAGCAAAAAAAATAATCAGTGCCGAAGATTACATTGCTCAGGAAAAGTCAGATATTAAACAAACTGATTACGACACAGCACCACCCAACATTATTCACAACGGCATACTAAGCTCAGAAAATATAATACAAAGACATAACAACAACATTAGTTTAAATACAGTACATAATCGTCAAGCTTATCAATCGTCCGATGGTATTATGAGTCTTGTTTATAAAAATACAGAACCTTATTCTGACGTTATTAGCTCAACAGACATGCCAGAAAAGAAGATTGATATCATTATCGGTTCAACAACTACAGGCTCAAGTTAGTTATAAACTATTTTACTTTGCATTGATAAAGATCAAGATTAGCTTCATTTATCCTGCTATGCTTTTTTTATGAATATCAAAATATACTTTATTACAATTTTCTTGCTTGGCAGCAATATGATAAGTGCGTCAGCAGGATCAGAACAAATGCAAGACAGTATTCAACTCCATGTAATCTACAGCGAAAAACTACAAGCGATCATGCACAAGCTTAGTTCCTCAGTTTATGAAGAAGAACTCAATTTAGAACAAATTAATGAATTGTTCGATAACGCCAGCGAACTCTATATTGCGGCAAAAGAGCTGGATCAGGCTTTACCCGGATTTCAGCTAAACCCCACAGAAAAAAACGTGTTTGAAAACATCGCCAGACAATTACAAGTAGAAGCGAATAATATGGGTTTTATGGCACAGAACAATGATACAGCAGGTTTACAATTTACTTATGAACGCTTAAACAGGACCTGTGCCGCCTGTCATGATCTGTTCCGCTATTAGAAACAGCACGTGAGTTTATTTAGTTATTACTTTCTTTTAAACTCATAAAAATGCAACGCTCATTCCCAGACTCACTGCTTTGGTTAACAAAACCTAGCGTCAATACTTTATTAAGTTATTACGACTATCCTCATCCTGAGACGGGCGAGATGATTGATGGCTATGACAAGCCACACGCTTTACGCACGGCAAAAATGTGCGCTACCGTTGCACGGTATCTGGGGCATGATGAAGACCGCGTCCGTCAATATCAAACCGCCTGTTTATTACATGACATGGGTCGCGCCGGGCTGGAACAAGAACTCTTTGGCAAAATCTGGACCTGGGCAAAACAACAACACATACCAACGCGTCCGGCAGAATGGCGGGCTGAACATCCTGACACAACATACGGTGAAGAAACAGAAGCATTCCTTGAACAATATCAAGAACAATTAAAACAACTTGGTATTACTGTGAACGCTTGGACAAAAGAACAAGTCGAAATGCGCTTAGGTTATGCTCGACGTTTAAATCGAATTATTCAAAACATTATTCCAGATATAGAAGCTCATCATATTGCATGGTCGGACTGGATGGAGAAAGTCTGTTTGTATTATTACTACCCGGAAAAACTGGCAGACGAACCTGACTGGTTACGCGAACTCGGCGAAATTCTGGTAACTTGCGAACAGCTTGAAGCCTACAGCAATCGCACGCGCGGTAATGATTATTACAACCGCAATGATGAAAGCTTTGAAAATGCTTTTAATTACCTAGACAGCTTAAAAGAGAAAGGACAAATCGGAACTAAAGTATTGGATGCTGTCAGGCAATTAACAGCCGAAGGCATATTTGACGCTATACTTAAAGAAGCCAGAGATGGACAATTATCAGATAATGACACGAAGTTTCTTAGATCATTAAGCAATAATCATTAGAGTTAAAGGGAATAGAGAGAGGAAGCCATGCCGGTAGTGACGAAATTATTTTCATTAGATATGAAAGGTGAGTCAAAAATTGAAAACATCACCGAAAAATGCAAGAACCTATTAAAAGAGTCGCAATTATCAGCAGGCTCGGTGACATTATTTATAAAGCATACCACCGCATCAGTCATGATCTTCGAAGATGAACCTGGCTTGCATGAAGACACAAGAAATAGTTGGGACCAGTTAATCCCCGCCAATCCAGAATGGCAACACAACACGCGTAACGCAGGCGAAGACAATGGTCACAGTCATCTACGCGGACAAATACAAGGACAATCATTAACCATTCCATTCATGGGAAGCACCTTGATGCTAGGCACATGGCAACAAATCGTCGTTATTGATTTTGATACGTGTGAAAGAACACGCGAGATTGTGTTTCAAGCTATTGGAGAGTAGTACAGCATTTATCTATCACCTGATTTAAAATCAAATCAAGTCCCGCAAAATGTTTGATGCACAACCTCTTCCGGTTTAGGAGGCAATATATAATTATCTTTGCCTTGTTGGTATTCAAAAGGTTTTTGTAACACATCATAAAGCGCATGAAACACAGAGAAATCATTATGATCTTCTGCTGCGCGTATCGCTGCCTCGACTTGATGATTGCGCGGGATATAAACCGGATTAATCGACTGCAAACTTATCTGACGTTCACTATCACTGGTTGTTTCTAGTGACACACGTTGACGCCACCGCGCTAACCATTCACCCATCACTTCTGGTTTTGCAAACAGATCACGTAAAGCTACATCTTTTTCATTCCCTACAGAATCCAATTGCGACAAATAATAAAACGTTAAGGTGAAATCGGCCTGGTTCACTTCCATCGTATCCAATAAGGATTCTAATAATGCTTGATCTTGTTTCGCTTCAACTTCTGCAACAGCAGTTAAGCCACACTTCGCACGAAAACCCGATAGCCATTCATGACTATAAGTATTGAAGTAATTCTCAAGAATCTCTTCTGCAATCGCGACACTCGTATCAAGATCATCATCAAATAAAGGCAATAAGGTTTCTGCCAAACGCGATAAATTCCAGGCACCGATATTCGGTTGATTGCTATAAGCATAGCGTCCATCACGATCAATCGAGCTATACACCTGATTATGGTCAAAGAAATCCATAAACGCACATGGACCATAATCAATTGTTTCAGCGGCAATAGACATATTATCTGTATTCATCACACCATGAATAAATCCCAACTGCATCCACTGTACAATTAAACTGGCCTGTCGCATCACGACTTCTTCAAATAAAGCGATATAAGGATTACTCGCTTCTTTCACAGCCGGATAATTACGTTCAATTACATAATCGGCCAAGGCTTTAATCGATTCCATATCGTTTTGCATAGCAAAGTACTGAAAGCTACCAACTCGAATAAAACTGGACGCCGCTCGCGTCATAATGCCACCGGCTACTACTCCTTGACGTATCACCTCTTCACCGGTTGTTACTGCCGCAAATGATCGTGTTGTCGGCACATTAAGTTTAAACATTGCTTCGCTAAGTAAATATTCACGCAATACGGGACCTAATGCAGAACGTCCATCCCCATTACGAGAATAAGGCGTACGCCCGGAACCTTTTAATTGAATATCGAGAGAACGCCCATCAATACGCTCTAACTCACCCAGATAAATCGCACGACCATCACCAAGATGCGGATTAAAATGCCCAAACTGATGACCAGCATAAGCCATGGCTAATGGTGTCGATGAATCATGAACAGTATTTCCTGAAAAAATATCAGCTAATATCTGTTCGTCCAGATCATCGGCAGACAAACCAAATTCACCTGCCAATTCATTATTGAATTTGATTAAAGCAGGTTTTGTAACAGGCAAAGGATGTTGCTGCTGGTAAAACCCGTCACCTAATTCCAAGTATCTGTTTTTAAAAGCAAGATTAAGCAATGGCTGTCTCTGTGGTGGAAATTAAAAATGCTAGTTTAACGTAAATTAGAAATTAATTTATATGAAATGGTTCTGGCAATATATCAATAGCAATTGAAAAAGGTTTTATTAATTAAATTGATCCTCTTACTGTTCAATCCTTCAACGTCGTTAATCCAACGGCGTAGGAATAATAAACATGTAAATTGTTCGATAACCGTCAGTGGATTACTTATTCCCCCTTGTTCAGAAAGCTTCCCAGATTTTATCGACCTGACTTTTTAGTTCACCTGTGACCATGTTTTAATATTTCTTAAATTTATTTGAATCTTTCGTTATCAGTTTCATTAATTTAGGATTAATGAATATATTTTCTCTACCCACTTTCTTTGCTTCTAACACGCCGATGTTTTCCAGTTTCTTTAAGTATTCTGATGCGGTTTGTCGCTTTACGATATCCGCTTCAACTAAATTACTTATACGACAATAGGGTTGTTCAAAGATAATATCGACCAACTCTCGCGTATAAATTTTTGGTTGTTCTGCTTTGACATATTCAACTGTATTTTCTATTAAGTTTCTTATCGCTGTTATTTTTTCTGTTGTCCATCGAGCGGTTTCTTCCACTGCTTTCAACATATACATTATCCACGATTCCCAATCTTCTTCTTTTGTTACTTGTAATAACAGTCGGTAATAATCAGTTTTATTCTGAATAATATAGCGACTTAAATACATGATAGGTAATGACAATAACCCTTCCTGTACGAGAAACAG
>JBELBG010000009.1:10451-15386 GCA_042095435.1 Thiotrichaceae bacterium
GTTATTTATAAGTCTTCCTGTTCGACCATTTCCATCTGTAAACGGATGTATTGCTTCAAATTGATAATGTGCGATAGCCATACGTATTAATGGGTCGACATCTGATTCATCATATAAATATGTTTCCCAGTTTGCCAAGATATCTCTTATCTGTGTTTCACCTTCTGGTGGCGTATATATAATGTCACCCGTTTTATCATTTGCTAGCGTCGTACCCGGCACTTTGCGAACGCTCATATCTACATCTTTTATCTGACTACATATCTGTTCAACCGTATTCGTGTTTAGTGGCCTTTTTGCTATCTGTCGATAACCGTCTAATAAAGCTGACCTATAACGTAGCGCTTCTTTTGTTGCGCTATCCAGATTTTTATCCGCTCCGAGATTTGCCTGAGCGTGCATAAATAACTTGTCAGTTGTCGTCACTATATTTTCTATCTCGGAACTATCCTTTGCTTCCAATATCGGTAGGGTATTTATCAACATGGCCTGATTTGGAATGAGCTCTGCGGCTTGTTTTAACTCTGCCAGTGCCGAACGAGAGTTAACACATTGTTTTAATATGGATTTTGTCTCTACATCCTTTGCAGGAGGGAGAAACGGTAGATCGTTATAGGGCTTATCAGGATTCCATTTCATAATCGCTATACATAATATATACCGGCATATTCCGGTTATTTCGACACATTATCAATTTATGTCGATAGCATCGACACGTTTTCTCTATATGTCGAAATTTAATACTTTTATCGACATATAAATAGAATATGTCGATCATATCGACATGTCAATACTATATGTCGATATTTATTATTTTTTTCAACATATTTACTGAGTTCATTATATGTAACTTTAATTTAGTCTATTTCCACATCACCTTTTTCGTAATACCACTTTCGGTCAATCCTTTTGAATGTCGATTTCTCATGATGAACTTTTTCCAGTCCTGCTTCGTCTTTGTAATAGGCTTTGAATTCGACGAAGCCGTCATCGCCTTTCTGGCTGCTGTTTATTACTTCCAGTTTTATCCAGTTTTGTGTTTTTTCTGATAACGATTCGGCAGTGAGTCCTTGTGTATGTTCAGGTAGCCATGTTGATAATAGATATTCTCCATAGCTGCCGAGTGCGTAGGCGGTATAGCGAGAACGCATAAGCTACTTTGGTGTTTTTGCTATTTCGCTACCGTTTAGAAATCGTTCGCAACATTGCTTAAAAGGCTTGCCGCTCAGCCCAGACTGCCCTCTCTCGCTTCGCAATGCATTTTGTTCGCAGGGACATTGTTTCGTCATGTTAAATCAACGCAGGATTTTATAAACCACCGTCTTTCCAAAACTCTTTTTGCGCTTCGTTTACTTTATAGAGATAACGACGTGATTCTTGTTTAGGGTGTTTATTTGTGAGTTGTTCATAAACTTCGTTTGGTGGAAGCTGGTTTATTTTTACTATGGCGGTGTCACGATTAGTTGAGAAGGTTTTTAAAACATTACCTGCGCCACCGTTGTAAGCGGAGATAACCGTATAACGCCGTGCATTTTGATCTTTTACTTTTACCAGATACTGCTCTTGTAATATTTTTACATAAGCCGTACCGATATCAATATTGTATTCCGGGTTATACAGGTTTTGCGGTGTCGGTTGCCCGGAAGTTTTCTTTATTCTTTCGAAATCATCTCTACCGGCTGTACTCGGCACAATTTGCATTCACCCATACGCTGGAGCATGACTTACTGCAAACGGATTGAAACTGCTTTCTGTTTTTATAATCCCGTAGATTAAGCTTTCAGTGACATTATATTTCTTACTGTATTTGCGTACGATTGATGCGTATTTATAAGCTCGAATTTTTTGATGCGTTTTAACTAATGGAAAAATCACTCTTAAGCCGTTCTTATTACCTATTTTTACTTTACTAATTTTGTTATCTATCAAAAACTCTGCATAACGATTTGCGCGCCATTGCCATTGGATCGGTTTACCATCGTGATCTAATACTTGTTCATAGAGAAAAGGTTTACTCTTGGTCTCTTCTGAACCTACAGGCGCAGCATCAGAAAAAAGGTCTACCTGCCTTGGATCATCAGACGTCAGCAATGTCGTAATGATGGCTTGCTTTAAATAGTCTTCTTGTGAATCGGGTGCCAATGTTTCAATCGTGACGGTGCCGCTCTCAAAATCTATATGTGCGCGGTTGTAATATTTATCAGTGTATTTTACATAGTCCTTCGGACTCGACTGCTTAGCGTTATCTTTCCCCCAAATATCGACAACTTGTTTTACAAATTTTTCTATTGTTACTTTTAGCGCTCTTATGTCAGTAGGGATTTGACTATTAACATAACTTTGGCCTCTGCTCTTTATGACTTGCTTAGCTGCATCCGGCTTCTCTATGATGGTCTTGATATCGCTTATGTCGCGAACATTTATACTATTACAACCTGATAGTAAGGTTACTATCCATAATAATAAAAAATGTAACAAACAATACCTGACTTTATTCAGTTTCATGAATTGATTTTAATATATTCTGTAATGAAAGAAATCTATACGGCGATAGCTATACTCAAGCAAATAATAAAAACAATGAAAAACGATAAATCAACGTTTAAACGCAACATCATTAAGACCGCCGTTACTCTCTTCTCTAATATTGATTAATCTCATAACGATGTTAGTGACTTACATACATCAAATCTTTAACGGGGAAACCTAAGCTTTGTGCTTTTTTTACTAACTCTATGATTATGGACTGTTCCAGATCAGGCGTGCGTGCAAGTATCCATAAATAGTTTAAACCTGGCCCGGCAACGAGTGAATACTGATAGCCTTCTTTATCGAGTTCGAGAATATTATAACCACCATAAAATGGCCCAAAGAAAGAGACTTTTAATTGGCCAATATCAGGTGTTTTAACAAAGTAAGCTTTACCTTCTGCTTCGTTCCATTCTTTTTTCTCTGCATTGTATCCGCGGTTGATCACTCTAACGCCACCGTCATCGCGCATGCTGTAATCTGCCGTGACCTTACTCAAGCCGAGTTCAAATGAGTGATCCAGTCTTGCGATCTCATACCATTTACCCAGATATCGATCTAATTCAAAGCCTGTAATGGGTTTAATATCTTGAGGCAGACTTGTACAAGATGTAAGTAGAAGTAATAAGAGTACGACAAGATAATTTTTTATAGTCATTATATATATTGGCTCAATATCATCACTAAAACCATTAATGTCACACAATAGGTTAACTTAACACGCATTGGCATATACCAATCGGGTAAAATATTTTTCAACGATGTTACTTTTTCATAAATAAAGACTAAAGGATACAACAACGCGAAAATTATTAATGCGAGTTGTTGATTAACCAATAATGCACACCAACCTATTAAACCTGGTAATACACTAATACTTAAAAGTAAATTTCGATGAGACATATTATCGGTTTTTAAAAGAAAGCCCCAATGTACTGCACCGACAAAGCCAATAATCACAGCAGCATAAGTAATAAAGGCATTAAGCGAAAAAGAACGTATTGGTTCATCTAATAGAAAAAAACCAAACAACGCTGCAATAAACGGGATCAAACCACCGTAACTTAAATAGTAAACAGTAGTTCTTGTATCGCTTGATTTCACGTCATCACTCATAATTATCTACGAGAAGGAACGCAAGCGATATTAGATTGAATTGTTCGACAACTGCCGCTGATTTTGCCGCGCGGCGTATTAAATAAACAAGATGATAGTGATATGCGCCGTTAGGCTGTACGTGTGCATTATTACTATCAAGTCCCAGAGTTATTCCGCCAGTTAATGCTTCTATATTCCAGTCGGAAGAACGATCGTTATTCCAGTATTCCGCTGTTGCTGCATCAAACGGCACACCATTAACGGCCACACCAAAATTATTATGTCCGACTGACTTCGGCGAACTATCTTTTTTAGGGTTTAATGCAACTCGAAATTTGTAATCCTGAGATTTAATACTGTGTGGGTTGCCGGAGTTTGGAAAACGACCTGTCGCATGATCGGCTATACCATCACTTTCGATATAACGATAACCGCCTTGTTCATCTATACGGATACTGGCTTTTTCTTCCAGCTGAGTAATAAAGTAATCCCATAACAACTTGGGTCTTTCAGCTATGGACTGTTCGTCATTAGTCTCATGGACACCATGCGCAAAGACGGATTGGACAATTAAACAACAGAAAAATATCAGAACTTTTGAAATACGGTGAATCATCGTTATCCATTCTCTTTGCAGATTTACGTCGAATTATAGCAGCAACCAACTGTAATATTACCTTTTTGGCTCATTCAAAAAGTATTACAGCATTTATATAATGTGCTAGAGTGAACGTCATTGGAATAAGAAGAACATTCCATCGCGTCATCTTTAGTTATTTGACTGGCAAAGAATAACAATAAAAAAGCCAGTTATTCCTATCTCAGAGAGTTAACTATCTGTATGCCGCATTAAATCATTACTGCTATTGCAAGCTAAACGTACAAAAGCAATAAGCATACACCGACATAAGCCTGATATTAGTGGCTTTAAATAATAAAGTAAGGGAAATAATCTCAAATGAGTTTTAAAGAACTCGGTTTATCCGATGATTTGTTACGGGCTTTAAAAGAAAAAGGTTATAACAAACCTACTCCCATACAAGAAAAAGCTATACCGGCTGTACTGAGTGGTAAAGATATTATGGCCGCAGCACAAACTGGCACAGGTAAGACTGCCGGCTTTACCTTACCCATATTGGAACTATTAAAAGATAAACCCAGGATTAAAAGCAATCGTGTGCGTGTATTGGTTCTTACTCCAACTAGGGAGTTGGCAGCACAAGTACAGGAGAGTGTTTTTACTTACAGTAAGCATATTCATTTGCGTTCTGCTGTTGTTTTTGGTGGCGTCGGTATAAATCCGCAAAT